>DATJDO010000289.1:0-1995 GCA_035497375.1 Chitinophagaceae bacterium
AACACAGCAAAAGCAGGCAGTACCCTTCAGTTGCAGCTCACTGCAGAAATGGATCACGACGGCAACGAAAAGACAGAAACCGTTCATTTTACTTCTCAATTATAAACCCCTAAAAAAGAAAACTTATGGAACATCCAATCAAAACCATCCTCAAAGCTTTCGGCATCGTATTGCTGGCAGCTCTGGCATTTTATGCCCTACCGCAAATCGGCCGCTCCTTCGGAAAAGAAGAATGGCTGCTGAGTATCGGATTTTCGATCCTCTTTGCCCTGTTTATGCTGTTGCAGGTCTATACCAGCTCCGGCAAACTGATGAAAAAATCAATCGTACACCCCAAACCCTCACAACAATAAAATAGACAACTATGAAAAAGTACATCACACCCCTTATTGCTACGGCGATGATCAGCACCCTGTTCTCCTGCAGGAAAGACGAAATCCCCGCAAAGGAGGGAAGCATCAAAATGGAGTTCTTCAATGTGGCTGGATCCGAAAAGCTTGCCCTGAACGACAAATGGTATAAAAACCAGAACGGCGATTCTTTTACCGTAACGAAGTTCAATTATTATATCAGTAATATCCGCTTCAACAATACTTCGGGCGGCAGCTATGCCGAATCGGAAAGTTATCACCTGGTAGAGCAATCCGCACCTGCTTCGCAAAGCTTCGATATCAGCAAGGTCCCGGCGGGCACGTACAACTCCGTCACTTTCACCATTGGTGTAGACAGCCTGCGCAATGTGTCCGGCGTGCAATCCAACGACCTGGACCCTGCCAAAGGGATGTTCTGGAGCTGGAGCACCGGGTACATTATGCTGAAGGTAGAAGGAACTTCCCCACGCTCCCCGCAATCCGGCAATGTGTACATGCTGCATGCCGGCGGTTTCAAAGGTGAGTACAATGTACTGCGTACGGTTACACTGAGCTTCCCGTCTGCTATCAGCGTCAACGGAGATGAAAGCCACATTCACCTGAATGCCGACGTGCAAAAGGTATTCGGCGGAACCAAAGCGATCAGCATTGCCGCCAGCCCGGTCATTATGGCCGCAGGAGAAAACGGCAAAGCCCTTGCTGATAATTACAAAGACATGTTTACCATCACAGCAGCCGGTAAATAGGTGTTGATTTTTTAAGAAAGGCAGGATAGCAGGTACTATCCTGCCTTTCTTTACACTGTTTTTTGCAAAAACCTATCTTTGAGCCTGCTATCAATATGTACGAATACACTACAGAAATACGGGTCCGCTACGGAGAAACGGACCAGATGGGCTACCTGTACTACGGTAACTACGCGCTATACTATGAAGTAGGCCGTACGGACGCCATCCGCCATTTGGGCTTTACCTACAAGGCTATGGAAGAACAGGGCATTGCGCTGCCGGTGGCCGAATGCAACCTGCGCTACCTGCGCCCCGCCTTTTACGACGACTTGATCACGATCAAGACGACGATCCGCGAAATGCCCACCGGATCCGTGATTCAGTTCCATTCCGAGCTGTATAACCAGCATGGAAAACTGATCAATAAAGGCCTGACTACTCTGGTGTTTTTTGACATGCAGGAACGGAAAAAAACCACCATCCCCGACTTCCTGCGCGAAAGCCTGGAACCCTATTTTAAAGACACGCACACTTCATGAAGGCTACCATTATTACCATCGGTGATGAACTCCTGATCGGCCAGATCATTGATACCAATTCGGCATGGATCGCCCAACAACTGAATGCGGGAGGCATCAGCGTACACAAACGCGTCGCCGTTGCGGATACGCGGGAAGCGATTGTCTGCAGTCTGCAGGAAGAACTGCCGCAGGCAGACATCCTGCTGCTGACCGGCGGCCTGGGGCCTACTGCAGACGATGTGACCAAACCTGTGCTCTGCGATTTCTTCGGCGGACGGTTGGTCGTAGATGAGGCCGTACTGGCTCATGTCAAAGATATTTTTCTGCGCCGCAACAGGCCGCTGCTGGAACGAAATCTGAAACAAGCCGAAGTGC
>DATJDO010000290.1:0-2825 GCA_035497375.1 Chitinophagaceae bacterium
AGCTTATGCGATCCACCCTTTCAGCGAAAAGCTGATACCGGTCTGGATTTCCGAATATGTATTGGCGGGCTACGGTACCGGCGCTATTATGGCGGTACCTTCCGGCGACGAACGCGACCACAAATTCGCGCAGCATTTCAACATCCCCATTACCAATATTGTCGGCGACGCCTACACCGGGCAGGAAGCGTACAGCGAAAAGGACTTTACCCTGGTGAACAGCGATTTCATCAACGGGCTTACCCCGGCAGAGGCTGCGGTGAAAGTGATCAACAAAATGCTGGACGAGCATATCGGCGAAGCCAAGGTGAATTTCAAAATGCGCGATGCTGCCTTTAGCCGCCAGCGCTACTGGGGCGAGCCTTTCCCGGTCCGCTGGAAGGACGGCATTGCCTACCCGCTCAGCGAAAGCGAATTGCCGCTGGAACTGCCGCACGTGGACCACTACGGCCCCGGCCCGGATGGAGAAGGCCCTCTGGCCAATATTGACAGCTGGACCGCAGGGCAATACGAAACGAATACGATGCCGGGCTATGCCGGTTCTTCCTGGTATTTCCTGCGCTATATGGACCCGCACAACGAGCATACTTTTGCCGACCGCGCGGCTACCGATTACTGGAAACAAGTGGATATCTATATCGGCGGTACGGAGCATGCCGTAGGGCATTTGCTGTATAGCCGTATGTGGACCAAAGCCCTGTATGACCTGGGCCATATCAGCTTCGACGAGCCGTTCAAGAAACTCGTGAACCAGGGGATGATACAGGGGAAGAGCGCTTTAATACACCGTCTTAACGTAACCTGGACTAATGTTGAAAATACGGTTATACCACCCATTTTTGTATCTAAGTCTATTGCAGATAAGCTGTCTCAAACAAATTGGGAGGAATCTGATGTAAAACAAGCCTTTGTTGAAAAATTTGCAAACATACAAAAGCACTTTGCCACAAAACTTGATATCAAAGGGGGCTTAGGCTCTAGTGTCCCTTACGGAAAAACTGACTTTACCCAGCTGATCAGAGTAAATAGCGATCTACTGATCAATGCTTTGACCGGCGAATTAAACCATCGTGATCTTAAGGAATGGAGGGAAGACTTTAAAACTGCTGAAATAATTACAGAAGAAAAAGGAGCTTTTTTCGCTACTGTCGAAGTCGAAAAAATGTCCAAGTCCAAGTACAATGTCGTGAACCCGGACGATATCATTGCGCAGTACGGTGCCGATACCTTCCGCATGTACGAGATGTTCCTGGGGCCGCTGGATGTCAGCAAACCCTGGGATACCAAAGGCATTGAAGGCGTACACCGCTTCCTGAAAAAATTCTGGCGCCTGTACAACGACGAAAGCAAAGGCGGGATCGTAACAGACGAAGCGGCGACAGATGCTGAGCTGAAGGTGTTACACAAAACAATCAAAAAGATCGGGCAGGACACCGAACGCTTTTCGTTTAACACCGCCGTCAGCCAGTTTATGATCGCGGTAAACGAACTGACTGACCTGAGTTGCCACAAACGTGCCATCCTCGATCCGCTGGTGCGGCTCATCACACCATATGCGCCGCATATGGCCGAAGAGCTGTGGCAGCAACTGGGGCATACCACTTCTGTGGTCGCTGCAGCGCTGCCCCAATGGGAAGAACGCTATGTAAGCGAAAGCAGTAAAGTCTATCCTGTGGCGATCAATGGGAAAACCCGTACTGAACTTGAATTTGGCTTAGATGCCGCACAGGCGGATATCGAACTGCAGGTACTGGCAGATGAAACCGTACAAAAATGGCTGGAAGGTAAAGCCCCAAAAAAGATCATTTTCGTGAAAGGAAAGATGATTAATGTCGTGATCTAGGATTTTTGATTTAGGATTTTTTGATTGATGTCTACGACATTTTGCTGCGGCAAAGTATCGTAGACATTTTTTTTGGGGTACAGCTGTATTTACAGTGCTTGCTTACAAGCCCTATATTTCTATTTACAGTACGAGCATACCAATGAAACACATGCTCACATTAGACACATTCCTTACTGTGCAAACATAAACCTCAGGGTCAGGCCTCCACTGCTGGTTGTGATCGGGAAAGAGTTAGACACATAGGGGATGGTCTGGCTGCGGTTGTAGAAAAAGCGCAGGGTCAGGCTCTGGCTAACGAGGTAATCGATTGTTGGCGAAATGGTCACTACTTTCTGTCCCCGGCTCACCACATCCTGCATGTTGGCGATAAAGGTATTCGTTGTCTTATCGTCGCGCAGGCCCACATCAACTTTGATATTGAGGTCGTTTTCCAGTATTTTCTTACCAAAGATCGGGAAAGGCAACTTCAGTCCTCTTACCCTATAACCCAGGCCGAACACATATTCCCGGCTCTTCGTTTCACTGACCTGGTAGTCGACCAGGCTGAGGCTGACAGAGCGTTGCTGCTTCAGTTCAAACTTCGCCGTCATGTTGTTTTTCAGCGCCACATCTATCGAAAACAAAGGCCCCAGCACATCAGAGATCGTGATGTTCGGCACCTGGAAGTAAGGCACATAGTTGCCGGAGTTGGAATCTATAAAGGAAGGGAAACCTACCCCAATCAGGTCATTGTAGGCCAGCGAGGAGTTAAAGGCATTCATCGATAAGGTACCGGTATAGCTGCTACCCACTACGACTGTATTGAACAGCGATTTGAACACCGGCAATTTACTCAGGCCGTTGTAAGTGATCCGCCAGTTGGGTTTGGGGATATAGAACTTGAACGGATTGCTGTTCAGCTGGTTCTTGCCACTGTAATCCAGCAGGGCGACACTACTTGCATCCTGCCCCGTGTAGGCGGCGATAAATGCGGGGATCA
>DATJDO010000291.1:0-5173 GCA_035497375.1 Chitinophagaceae bacterium
GCAAAATGCCTTTATTTTTCATGATCTCTATGGACATCCAGTTGCTGCTAGGCCTGGTACTCTATTTCACAGGAGCATGGGGTATTAAAAACATACAGAATCAGGGTATGGGCAATGTGATGAAAGACAGTATCAGTCGCTTTTTTGCGATCGAACATACCATCGGCATGCTGCTGGCGGTGATCTTTGCACATGTGGCCTATTCTGCTACCAAGAAAGAAGGAAACGATACGGCGAAGTTTAAGCGGATCTTTATTTTCTCCCTGTTGTCCCTGCTGGCCATTATACTCTCTATACCCTGGCCGTTCCGCGAAGCGGGCCGTGCTTTATTTCCGGGTATGTAAGGCAAGCTTATGGCCAGGAAGTTTGCACAACCTTTTTATACCACTTATATTATTTTAATGTTCGGGGCAACACTATTCATCGTGTTGCCCTTTTATCTGCTCCTGAGTCTTCCGAAGACCCTGCAAAGCCGCAAAGCGATGTGGGCGCTGACCAGGTTCTGGTCCAGGACCTGGTTGCTGCTGGCCGGCATGCCTGTACGGGTCTATGGAAATTTCCCGGATGCAACCCGCCGCCTGGTGCTCATCTCCAATCATGTTTCTTACCTGGATGCTATTGTCATTTTCGCCATCCTGCCGCATTACTTCCGTCCCCTGGCCAAAGCAGAGATCGCCAAAGCTCCTTTATTCGGATTCATCTACAAACAGATTGCTTTGCTCATAGACAGGAGCACTGCGCAAACCCGTGCAAAAAGCACCAAAATGATGTGGCGTACGCTGGAAGAAGAGTGTGCTGTATTTATCTTCCCCGAAGGCACCTTCAACGAAACGCAGGAACCGATGAAGTCTTTTCACGACGGCGCTTTCCGTATGGCTCTCAAAACGGGAACCCCTATTGTACCCATTATACTGCCAGACACCAAACAGCGCTGGCATTACAGCCATTGGTGGAAAATATGGCCAGGCAGGAACAGGGCTTATGTCCTGGAACCAATTTCTGTAGCAGACTATACAGAAAACGATGTTGCCTTACTCAGGGAGCACAGCAGAGCCCTGATGTCTGAATCTAGCATTACTTTGCAATAAATAATTATTGCGTATCTGTTACATAATTGATTTTAAAGTCTTACATTAAAATCATGTAAGCATTGGGGTAGATGATGAAAGGAATGCCCATAGTATTTAGTGTAATATGCACCCGGATTGGTATGCCTCATAAGACCAGATCACTATTATGCGGAAATTTTTAAAAATCACGCTTTACATCATAGGCAGTATTCTGCTCCTGATCGTAGTAGCAGTACTTTTTCTGATCAGCCCGCCAGGGAAAAAATTTGTGCGGGACAAAGCACTCGTATTCCTGAGGGGAAAACTGAAGACAGAAGTTTATATCGGGGAAGTAGTCTACTCTTTACCCAAAATGGTGGGACTGAAAGGAGTACTGCTGAAAGACCAGCAAAAAGACACCCTGCTGGCCCTGGGCCTGTTGAAGGTAGATATTGACCTGTTAAAACTGATCAACAGCAAAGTGTCAGTGAACGACCTGGTGCTCGAAGATGTGTATGCCTATGTGCACCGCAATAAACCAGACACCAATTACAATTTCACATACATTATCGACGCATTTGCGTCTAAGGACACAACGGCCAAACCTAAAGACACGAGCGCCTCTCCTTTTGTATTTGATGTGGGTACCGTAAGGCTCAGCAATATTCATATCCGCTTTGCTGACCAGACCGGAGGCATTGACCTGGCTGCCGACCTCAAAGAGTTGAAGGTAAAAATGCGCGAACTGGACCCATCGAAAATGGTGTTCCGCCTGAAAAGCCTTCAGGTAAGCGGTTTGCAGACAAGCTTCCGCCAAGACACTTCGCTGATCGTCAGCACCGATACGACAACATCCGAGTTGCCCACCCTTGCAGCAGATGAGCTGGACCTGAAAGACATTGCCTTTACCTTTCAAAGCAGCCTGAGCCATATGCTCTTTGACCTGAAGCTGAGCCGCCTGCTGGCCCACCCGGACAAGATCGACCTGAACCGGCAGACCCTGGCGATCAAAGACCTGCAGCTCGACAAGACCCAGTCGAAAATAGTGCTGGGCAAATACTCCCCGGTTCCGGAAAAAGCAGAGGAGATCATCGATACGCTGGACCAGCAGGGCTGGACCGTTGACGTCCAAAAGATAAGGCTTTCCGATATCGGCTTCATCATGGACAACGAGAACATGCCGGTGGTCAAACAGGGAATGGACTACGGCCATCTCGGCATTTCGGACCTGCATTTCGATGCAAATGAAGTACACTATTCAGACGACGCTATTTCCGGGAACATCCACCACCTTTCCGTCAAAGAAAAGAGCGGCCTGGATTTGCAGGAATTACGCACAACGTTTTTCTACAGCGACACAGCAGCCAGCCTGCAGGGCCTGTACGTCAAAACCCCCTACACGATACTGCAAGACAATATCCAGGCAAAATATCCCTCCATTGCGTCACTGAGCCAGGATGCCGGAAAAATGCAATTAGGTATCCGACTGGAAAAAAGTGTGATCGGCATGCAGGACGTATTGCTGTTTGCACCCCAACTCCGCCAACAAGACATGTTCCGGCGGTATGCAAATGAATCCATCAGACTGGATGCTGAATTGAAAGGTTTTATGAATGACCTGGATATCAGCAGGCTGCATGTAACCGCGTTGCGGAGTACGGAACTGGACCTGAAAGGCACACTCAGTGGCTTACCGGATGCAGAGAAAATGCGGTACAACCTGGACCTGAAAACCCTGCGTTCGTCCAGCCGCGACCTGGACCCTTTAGTACCTGCCGAAACGAAGAAAAGCGTGCGCATACCGGATGCATTCAGCATTACCGGTAAGCTGTCCGGCACTGCAAAAGATTATTACCCGGACCTGGTACTGAACAGCACAGACGGCAATGCACTCATCAAAGGCATGCTGGCTCTGTCCGGTGGTACCGGTAAAGAAAAATATGACCTTGCCGTGCAAACACGATCCCTGAATGTAGGCCGAATTATCCGTAAGGATACGCTACTCGGCCCCATTACGGCTAACCTGAAAGTGAAAGGCAGCAGCTTTGACATGAAGCAAATGACGGCCAATATCAATGGTTCGGTACAGTCTGCGCTGGTGAAAGGTTATGCCTACCGCGATATTTCTTTTGAAGGAAAGATGGCAGCACAACAAGGTAATTTCAACCTCCTTTCTGCAGACCCCAATGCCCGTCTGCGCCTGGATGCCACAGCTGACCTGCGCAACAAATACCCTTCCTTCCTGGCCGACCTGGTCATCGACAGCATGGACCTGCAGGCGCTGCAACTGTACAAAGACCAGATGAAGGTACAGGCTTCAATCCATGCCGATGTGCCGGAGGCCAATCCTGATTACCCGGATGGTATTGTTACGATCCGCAAACCGGTAGTGGCAGCCAATGGTGCATTGTATAAACTGGACAGCATTTATGTCTCTTCTAAGCCCAATGCAGACAGCGGCCAGAATATCATTGCGCGTCTGGACTTCATGCAGGCGGCGATCAGCGGTAAAATACCCCTCGCACGCATCCCCGATGCCGTACAGGAGCACATCAACCGCCACTATATGATGCAGACCAAAGCAGACTCTGCTGCACTGGCGTCTAACAGCGGAAAACAAGCACCTGATACGGCAAAAACACCTTTGCCCGCCCAATACAACATGAACCTGAATGCCCTGCTGTACAAAAGCCCCTTCCTGGATGCCTTTGTTCCGCAGCTCAGCTATTTGGATACTGCCCGCATTGCCGCAAATATGAATGAAACGAGCCTGGACCTGGACCTGAAAGCCCCCCAGATCGTGTATGGAGCCAACAAATTGCAGGGCTTTTCCCTTGTACTGACCGAACGCGATTCCGGCATGAATTACCGTGCCGTACTGGAACGCTTTACACAGGGCAATCTGAAGCTGGTGAACACTACTGCGGATGGAGCTATTGACGCCAACCTCGTCAGCGCCAACATCAAAACGGACGATGAAGCCGGCAAGCAACGCTTTACTCTGGGAGCTACCCTCCAAAAAGAAGGAGATGCGCAAGCACTTTCGCTCAAAGAAGGCCTGATGCTGAATTATACCAACTGGAGCGTGGCACAGCCCAACAAGATCGTTTTCGGACCGGAGGGTTTCTATGCCCAGAATGTAAAACTGTCCGGCAACGGCGCTTCAATAGAAGTAAACAGCGAGTCGCCGGCATTTAATGTACCTCTCACGGCCAGTATCAGCAATTTCCGCATTTCCGACATTATGGAACTGGTATCCGGCGACACCCTGTTTGCAGATGGTGTACTGGCGGGCAAAGCGCAATTGCGCCAAATGAAACCGGCACCACTGATCGACGCCAATTTTACGGTGAGCAACTTTTCTGTTTTACAAGATACAATTGGCAACATCAGCCTGAAAGCCACGAATAACGATGCTAACGACATCAACGCTGAGCTGACCGTATCCGGCAATGGCAATGACCTGCAAGTAAAAGGCAACTATTACACCCAGCCTGTCAATGGCAACAACTTCAACTTCGATCTTTTCGTGAATGCACTCAACCTGCGTTCTTTTGAAGGATTGGCGCAAAAGCAGATCCACAACAGTTCCGGCTTTGTACGCGGCAAGATCAATGCCAAAGGCACTGTAGCAGCACCGTTGATTGACGGCACCTTATACACCGACAACCTGACCACAACGGTATCGATGTTGAATGCTACATTTAAAATGCCACAGGAAAAAATCATCTTTTCGGAATCCGGCATTCGCTTTGATAATTTTAAAATACTGGACAGCGCCAACAGAACGGCAACGATCGATGGTAGTATCCTGACCAAAAACCTGAAAGACCTCGGCCTGGATCTGACGGTGAAAGCAAACAACTGGAAAGCACTCAGCTCTTCTAAAACAGACAATAAAGTCTTTTATGGCAGCCTGCTGCTGAGTACCAACCTGGATATTAACGGCTCGGTATCCAAACCCAATGTAAATGGCAGCCTGAACATACTGAAAGGGACAGACGTAACCGTTGTCTTGCCCGACAGGAGTCTTAGCCTTGAAGATCATGCGGGTATTGTCGTCTTTGTAGACAAATCAGATACGACTACGCTGAAGCCGGTACAAAAGGACACTACGACACTGG
>DATJDO010000292.1:0-4431 GCA_035497375.1 Chitinophagaceae bacterium
TGCACGCAGGTAATCGATTGCTTTTTCGAAATCACCGTCGCTTTCCATCAAAGCTTTACGGCAATCCATCATTCCGGCGCCGGTTTGCTGGCGCAATTTGTTTACATCTGAAGCAGTTATTGTAACACTCATTTGCTTAAAGTTTTTATTAAAAACAGGATTATGTAAATTTATTGAAAGCCCTCGGTTAAGGGCTTTCAATAGTGTAGTCTTATTGTTATTTCTTTTGAAACCTGCTTCAAAAGAAAGGGCTGTCGATTAACGGCTGCCACCGGGACGGCTTCCGCCGCCACCAGGTCCGCGACCAGAACCACCACCGGGTCCGCGACCGGCACCGGCACCACGGCCAGCACCACCACGTCCGCCTGTAGCAGTACCACCCGCAGTACGGGCACGGCCTGCACCGCCACCACCGCGACGCTCATTCTTATCGTCGTCTTCGTTGATGTCCATGCCACGTGTATTGGATTCTTCTACTTCAGCAGCTTCTTCTTCACCATTTTCTTTAGCCTGAGAACGTTCTTGCAAACCTTCCATAATTGCTGCGGTCATATAGTTAGTGATGATAGCAATTGATTTAGTTGCATCATCATTCGCAGGTACTGCGAAATCCACTTTTGAAGGATCTGAGTTGGTATCTACCATAGCGAAGGTAGAGATACCCAGGCGTTTTGCTTCCGCCAGTGCGATGTGCTCGTGGCTGATATCCACGATGAACAATGCAGCAGGGATACGGCCCATTTGGGAGATACCGCCCAGTACTTTCTCCATTTTATCTTTGCTGCGGCTCAGGGTCAGGCGCTCTTTTTTAGTCACGCTGTCCATAGTACCGTCGTCGAGCATTTTCTGGATGCTCTGCATTTTCTTTACGCTCTTGCGGATAGTCTGGAAATTGGTCAACATACCACCCAACCAACGTTCCGTAACAAAAGGCATGTTTACAGAAGCAGCAGCTTCGGCAACGATTTCTTTTGCTTGTTTTTTTGTAGCGACGAACATGATCTTTTTACCGCTTTTAGCAATTGCTTTCAGCGCTGCGGCAGCTTCTTCAAGACCGCTGATCGTTTTGTTCAGGTCAATGATGTGGATACCGTTTTTTTCAGCAAAAATGTACGGTAACATTTTAGGATTCCATTTCTTTTTCAGGTGACCAAAGTGTACGCCTGCTTCCAGAAGTTGCTGATGAAGGCTTTTATTTTCTTCCATTGTCGGAATAATTGAATAATGTTTAAAAAAATAATTTTTTGAGGTTCTTGTGGCTGCCCGGAGACCGGACAACCCTGCGCAGTATTAACGTTTAGAGAACTGGAAGCTACGACGTGCTTTGCGTTTACCGAATTTCTTACGTTCTACAGAGCGGGAATCACGAGTCATCAGACCGGCATGTTTCAGTGCGGGCCTGTATTCCGGATTCACTTCGCACAGCGCACGGGCAATACCCATTTTGATCGCCTCAGCCTGTCCTTTCGGGCCTCCGCCGGCTACAGTTACCACTACATCAAACGCATCGATCGCTTCGATGGTTTTCAGTGGCAGCTCCACTTGGTTCTGGAGGTACATGATGGGAAAATAAGCTTTGTATTCTTTTTCGTTGACCGTGATAGCACCGGCACCTTTACTCAGGTATACGCGAGCTACGGCTTCTTTACGGCGACCAACGGCGTTTTTTTGCTTTTCCATTTATTTATGTAATGTCTTGGGTAAAAAATTATTTAAGTTCTTTAGGTTGTTGCGCGGTATGAGGATGAGTTGCTTCTTCATAAACGAACAGTTTTTTCGCCATAGCACGGCCCAGGCGGTTTTTAGGCAGCATACCTTTTACTGCACGCTCGATCATCAGGTTTGGACGACGGGCGATCAGGGTTTTTGCCATTTCGATCTTTTGTCCACCAGGATGGCCGGAGAAAGTCTGGTACTCTTTATCTTCCAGTTTGTTACCGGTCAATACTACTTTACCGGAGTTCAGCACGATCACGTAATCGCCGCAATCGAAGTGAGGTGTATAGTAAGGTTTGTTTTTGCCACGCAGCACGTGAGCAATTTTAGAAGCCATACGACCCAGGGTCTGGTTAGTGGCATCCACAGTGTACCATTCGCGCACAACGATGCTTTCGTTTGCCGATTTGGTTTTGAAGCTAAGGTGTCTCATTATTTTGTGTAATATAAAATGCGATTAATAATTCCCTCCTGAAACCGAACTCATCCTGATCGGGAAAAATTCATTCTTTTCAAAACGGGACGCAAAGGTACAGGCCTTGTTTATTTCAACCAAAGAATTAATGAACTTTTTTTGAGCACTGTTTGCAAAACATTGATTATCAGCATCAGAATGGCAAAATAATTTTAATTCCTGTTGTTATTCTCCTTAAAAAACGATGCAATTCTCCCGCACACGGGCAGCATTGCGGTATCATTCATCGAAAACACAATAAGTTGCAAAAATAAAGAATACAAGGTTTTAACGGTATTTTTGAACAACCGGAATAAGCAAAGGCAAACATGAACAAATACCGCAAACTGATACTCATTGTACTCATCCTCCTCAACCTGGTCGTATTGCTGGGGCAGGTCTGGCCGGAGGGGGCGCCGCCCTTCGCCCGCACAGTAAACGTGGCTACCCTGCTGCTGAACTTATTTTATTTTACCGGACGATTACGCAGAAACAATGGATAGAACAACAGACCTGGCCGCAAGATTGCGCGCAGTATTCCTGGACGGCAAATGGATCGCCAATACCAACTACAAAGAGCAGCTTCAGGGACTGAGCCTGGAACAAGCCCTGCACAGGACCGGAGAGCTGAATACGATCGCTGCACTGAGCTACCATATCAATTACTACCTGGAGGGCCTCCTGAAGGTGCTGAATGGTGGTCCCCTGGATATCAGTGACAAATTCAGCTTTGACCTGCCACCGCTGAATGTTGACACAGAATGGAGCGCGCTGGTCGCTACCCTGCTCCGTAATGCTGAAAACTTTGCAGAAACAGTCGCCCGGCTCGAAGACAGCTTATTAGACACCTCATTTGTGAAAGAGCAATACGGTACTTATCTGCGGAATATCGAAGGGGTAATCGAACATAGCTACTACCACCTGGGGCAAATTGTCCTGATCCGGAAAATGATGCAATAGTAAAGAGGCGCATCACCAGCCACAAAGAAAGCACCGGCAGGTGCGCTTATATCCTGTACAGGAAAGTTAGCAATAAAGCCGCAAAAGGGGTAACGGTACAGGTTCCTCACTCTAATTTGCTTTGGGATGATAGAGTTTGAGGCAATACAGCTTTTCTGCGGCAGGCAATATATCGCTTAATGATCTGGGTAAAAACAGTACAAACCTTATTACTCCCAACTAATTACACCAATATCTTCCACCTCTTTGCCCTCCTTGGTCTTCCCTTGCAGCAGGAAGTGGTAACGCCCTTTAGGAAAATCCGGTCCCGTTTGCAGCAGAACATAAGGGAGCTTTGAGGTATTGCCTGTAGTAGCATCGCGCACCAATTCCGGCACCTGCAAAAGATCGGTATTCATGGGGTAGCTCTTGCCACCCAGCACCAACTCCTTATTGCAGTACATACTCAGGTCGTGTATATCCAGGCCATCCTCCATGCAGCTCACTTCATTCTCATATTTACAGTTCCGGTCCGTTTTCCGCTTGCTTACTATAGGTTCTATAGATATGGTCGTCACGGCCGATGCCCGGCTCAGCGCGACAATCGTATCGCTGAAGCTAAGCGCTCCGCCATTTACCGTAAATACAGTATCGCAACCCGCTTCGCATTTCCTGCAGGCTTGAAAACACAAAACAGCGAAAACGGCAAGCATCAGACTGCAATACAAGCGGGGACGGGTAAAGAAGCTCTCTATATGCATACAATAGATCCGGTATCCCTGATGGCTACCCCATCTTTTGTTGCCCCGGACAGGATAAAGGTATACGTTCCTGTATCAAAAGAAGCACTTGGTTTTAAGACAACAGTCAATATATCTTCCGACATCGGCATATAATCTTCCTGCTCTGTAATATCCTTTTGCTGAAACAAATTACTTCCTGCGGGTATCGTTGCCGATTGCAAACGCAGGTCGCGGTTGCAGACGAGCGCCAGCCTGTCGGCTACCAGACCGTCATGCATACAGACTTTCAGGTCTTTATTCATACAGCGACGATCTCCTTTTGAAATGGTCACCGTATCCCTGACAGACAGGACGGCTTTCGGATAAGCATTACCCAGATCTACAACCGGGTTATGGACCATTAACCTGGCCCCTTTGGTGGTGTAGATACTATCGCAGCCTCCGCAATGGCAGGAGGAAAAGTACAAACTAACGCAGAGGAATGCAAGCAGTATAAAGATTTTACTCCTTGTGTTCATAGGCAAAAGGACAAATATGTATCCAAATGTACATTTTTATCTCATGATAGCTTCTACGTCA
>DATJDO010000293.1:0-19183 GCA_035497375.1 Chitinophagaceae bacterium
CAGGAAAATAATAGGGGTAACCAGCAGGATATGGATAGCAGAAGTAAACACCCCTCCCACCATAGGCAATACAATAGGCTTCATCATATCACTGCCCACACCTGTACTCCAGAGTATGGGTACCAGTCCAAAAAGCGTTACACAGACTGTCATTATTTTTGGCCGTAAACGTTTTGCCGCACCGTTGATGACATACTCCCTGAGGTCCGCATTTGTCAGCGTATCCCTGCTGTTGCCCTTTAATGCTACCAGTTGCTGCATGGCATCATTCAGGTAGATGACCATGACAATGCCCGTTTCTACAGCAAGCCCGAACAATGCAATAAAACCTACAGCCACAGCTACCGATAGGTTGACACCCCATATCGTAATCAGAAATACGCCTCCGATAAGGGCAAAGGCGATACTGATCAGGTTAAAGAAAGCTTCCCGGAAGGAGTTGAATGCGAAATACATGGAGAGGAAAATGACCACCAGCACAATAGGCATAATCATCTTGAGGGTCTGTTCTCCGCGGATCAGGTTTTCATACTGCCCGCTCCATTCCAGGTAGTAGCCGGGGGGCATCTTATCCATCATTTTTTCCAGCTTAGCCTTAGCCTCCTCCACGGTACTACCCAGATCCCGGTCTCTTACATTGAACAATACAGTGCCGCGGAGCATTGCGTTTTCAGAGTTGATCATCGGGGGGCCATCTGATAACTGCACCGATGCAACAGCACTCAGGGGTATGGCGCCGAATGCCATGGTCTGCACCGGCAGATTCTTCAATGCTTCCATATTATTTCTGAAATCCTGGCCATACCGTGCATTGACTGAAAAGCGCTGCCGGCCTTCAACGGTAGTGGTCAGTTTCATTCCGCCCAAAGCACTTTCTACGATGGCATTCACATCATCTACACTCAGGCCGTAACGCGCTATTTCGCTGCGGTTGATCACTATATCCACATACTTTCCCCCGGTGATCGGTTCTACATACATATCCTTAACCCCCTCCGTACCTTCCAGCGCTGCTCTTACCTTCTGCGACAGTATATAAATGCTGTCGAGATTCTGCCCGTACACTTTTACCCCCACATCGGTGCGGATACCGGTTGAAAGCATATTGATACGATTGATAATGGGCATCGTCCACCCGTTGACCACCCCGGGTATCTGCATTTTTGCGTTCAGTTCATTGATGATGCCATTCTTGTCCAGGCCCGCTCTCCATTCCCGCTGCGGTTTGAGCAGGATAATCGTTTCGATCATACTGATCGGTGAATTGTCAGTAGCGGTATTGGCTCTGCCGGCCTTACCCAGCACATGCGCTACTTCAGGTACTGAACGGATCAGCTTGTCCTGTACCTGAAGGATTCTTTTTGCTTCAGCGTTCGACACGTCGGGCAGCGTGACCGGCATGAACAGGAGCGAACCTTCATCCAGGGGAGGCATAAACTCACGTCCTAACTGCATCATCATCGGGATGCTGACCAGCAGGGCCAGCACATTGATGCCCAAAACAGTCTTTCGCCACTTTACACACCATTTGATCAGCGGTTCGTAAAGCCGTTCCAGGAAACGGTTGACAGGATTTTTTTGCTCATCCTTAAACCGCCCTTTCATAAAAAAAGAAATCAGCACAGGCGCCAGTGTTAGTACCAGCAGCGCATCCACCACCATAATGAATGTCTTTGTATAGGCCAGGGGGTGAAACAATTTACCTTCCTGACCAGTGAGCAAAAACACCGGAAGGAAAGAGGTGATGATGATGATGGTAGAAAAGAAAACACCGCGGGACACTTGCTTGCAGGAACGTTCGATAATATTCATTCGCACATCCTCGGGAATCTTTACGTATGGATCAACAGGTCTGCTTTTCCGACTGAACATATTTTTAAACCAGTTTGCTTTCATTGATTAATCACTTTTTTGTTTACGTTCATTTTGCCAGACAGAAAGGTTCCTGTAAGCATTTTCCGACATGATGATCCCATTATCCACAATAACCCCGATAGCAAGCGCTATGCCTGTGAGTGACATAATGTTGGAGGACAAGCCGAAAGCATTTAAGATGATAAAGCTGATGGCGATAGTGATAGGAATCTGTATAATGATACTCAGAGCACTGCGCCAATGGAACAGAAAAATGATAACGATCAGCCCCACCATAAGAATCTCTTCACCAAGCTTGAATTTGATATTGTTTATAGCCGACTCGATCAGTTCACTTCGGTCATAGGATGTTTGAAACGTTACCCCTTCAGGCAAACCTTTCTCCACATCCTTCATTTTTTTCTTTACCTCCTGTATCACTTTATCGGCATTTTCGCCATAGCGCATTACTACAATGCCACCCACTACTTCTCCCTCCCCATCCTTATCAAATATGCCGAGACGCAAATCACCCCCCATTTGTACGCTGGCTACATCTTTTATCCGCACAGGTATACCCTTGTAGTTGGCCAGTGCAATACTTTCCAGGTCTTCCGGCTTTTCTATATAACCCAGCCCGCGAATAATGTAGGCGATATCGGTCATTTCAAATTTGCGTCCGCCTACATCATTATTGTTCGCCTTTACTTTGGCCATCACATCCATCAGGGACAGGTTGTAGTATTGCAGCTTTACAGGGTCTACTACCAGCTGGTATTGTTTTTCGTAGCCTCCGAAAGAAGCGACTTCTGCCACACCCGGAACCGTTTGCAGCGCCAGCTTGATGTACCAGTCCTGCAGCGCTCGTTGTTCGCCAAGGTCCATATGCGGTGCATCGAGGTGATACCAGTAAACATGCCCTACACCTGTACCGTCCGGGCCCAGTGTAGGCGTTACATCCTCCGGCAGTAATCTTTGTGCATAATTGAGCCGTTCCATCACCCGTGTCCTTGCCCAATAAATATCTACATCATCTTCAAAAATGACATAGACGAAACTCATGCCGAACATCGAAGTGCCCCGTATATTTTTTATCCTGGGAATCCCCTGAAGGTTACTAACCAACGGATAAGTCACCTGGTCTTCAATAATCTGCGGACCGCGGCCCATCCATTCCGTAAAAACGATCACCTGGTTTTCGCTCAGGTCGGGAATAGCGTCGATGGGATTCTTTCGCGTTGCCGAAAGTCCCCAGAAAAACAGGCCGGCTGCGATCAGCAGCACGATATACCTGTTTTTCAGTGAGAGCTCAATTATTTTTTGAACCATATTAGTTGATTTGTTTTTTAACACTGCCGCAGTTCATCATTTCAGAACCGAAGTAGGGGTTTTTGATCTCTTCTGTTTCACTGATCCAATAAGCCCCTTTATCATTGTTGGCCATAGGACAAAAATCATGGTACAGTACTTTGTCGGTACCCAGCAGTGCGATCAGATCGTTCATATCGGTACTGAGCGCCTCAAAATGCTCCCGTTGGTGGTCGATATCACTTTGAGCGATATGCCCAGCATGCTCTTTCGCACTTTCCATTATTTCCATATACTGTTTATGCGCTTCGCCGGAGAGCTTGCTCATATCAAAGGCCGAAAACGCAGCAGCCAGGGCACTGCCTCCTTTGGATGAAGCATCTTTATCGTCGGCCACCAGGCCATTTTTAATTTGCAGGTACGCGTCTATCAATGGCCTGGTGGCCGGATTTTTTTCAGTATTGACTTCTATTGTCCTGGAAACCGAAACAGGATGCCCATGATCAGGGTTCATTTCAACATATTCCTTGTTCTGCTCTTCCGTCTCTTTGCAGGATACTACTGCCAGTGAAAAAAAAGCGGTGCCCAGGATGGCTATTGTTCTTTTGATCGTCGTCATTGTCAGAAATTTTTTAGTTATTGTTTTTTGGATTGACAAAAAGGATGAGGAGCCCGCCGGAAATCAGGAAACCCTTTTCCGGCAGTTTTTTGACCATTCTGTCATTATGTTATGGGTAGTCGGGGAATGCTAATGCACAAGACTCAAGCAGTCAAGGATATAATAGAGTGCTTGCTGCGTCAGCTCCCTCGTGTAAGGTATCGCCACAGTAGTGTAGTCAGGATTTCAATTCCCGGGAGGGACGTAAAGCGCTGATGCGTAGCAGGCATAGCAGGGACAAGGCAAACAGCCCAGGCCTTATCATGCGGCACAATACGTTTAGCGACGCCCCTCTGGCAAGACCGGAGGAACAGAAGCACGTACTTTGCGCTATTGTTGGTGTCCCAGAAATGCATTTTCGCTCTTACAAAACACACTAATGGCTATACGGGTAGGGATCAGCCTATTTTCGGGGGTAACCAAACGGTATTAAAACCGGAAGAAAGATAAAATTCCTTATCGTGGAATTTCGTTTTTTGAAATGCATACCGGCACCTGTTCCCTTCCCAGTCAAAGGAAAGGACGAGCAAGGCAAAATTGCTGTGTGTTATTGGGCAGCTGCATGCACTCTGGCCACATGCCCCCTCACAGTTCCCTCCACATGTTTCCTGCCCGGAGGCCTCACCGGAACAGCAGGATGCGGACACTGTACCAGATGGGGCCTGACCAAAAGTCTGGTCTGCTGCACAGCAGGACATTTCAGTATCGTCCATATCGGAGTCACAGGCATACGACAATACCGGCGTCAGGAAGAAGCCAAGTAAAAGTAGTAGTATGCAGTACCTGTTGCTCATAGCAGTTATCAGAATTACGAATATACAAACACATATGCTTTCAAAATGTTAATACAAGATTTAATTCTAATTTCTACTACAGAAATGCGGAGGCGAAAGTATTTTCAGACCTTTGCACCACAATAGACTACTTTGGATTTTACATGCACACAGATGTTCTGATGATCGGCCAGGGAATAGCTGGTACTCTGCTGAGTGCTGAACTCCTGCAGCAGGGGAAGTCGGTAATGGTCATCGATATGCCCACTGAGCAGCAAACAAGTATTGTTGCCGCCGCTGTCATCAACCCACTCATCGGCAAACATTGGGCGCCAGCCACGGATACAGCCACCCTGATCCCTGCAGCCATTACTGCTTACAACCGTATGGAACAGCTACTGGGAGCACGGTTTTTGTATCAAAAATCGCTGCTTGTATTTTTGCGGAATGCACAAGAGGAAACGAACTTCCGGCGGCAAATCAGTATGCAAAATCCTTATACAGAGCTGCTTTCCGCTGCTGAGACAGGGCAATTAAACCAAGGTTCCGGAGACTACCCCGTCGGCAAAATCAATCCCGTCTATACTGTA
Organism: Chitinophagaceae bacterium; assembly: GCA_035497375.1. Taxonomy (GTDB): domain Bacteria; phylum Bacteroidota; class Bacteroidia; order Chitinophagales; family Chitinophagaceae; genus Rurimicrobium. Next base: position 5,184 of record DATJDO010000293.1, read on the forward strand.
GATGCAGAACTGCTGCTGCGGCAATGGCGACAGTACCTGGAAAGCAAAACCTCCTTCCGTGAAGAGCAGTTCGACAGGGACGAGTTGACCATTCATAAGGGCGTGGTAACCTACAAAGACATACGGGCCGATAAACTTGTGTTTTGCGAAGGTGCTTCAGGCAGGCATAATCCTTTTTTCCCGGACTGTCCCTTCACAGCCAACAGGGGAGATGCCTTATTGCTTTCCGTTCCCGGCCTGGCGGCAGATTTCCTATACCAGAAAGGCATACGACTGGTACCCAGGAGTGACGGGCTCTTCTGGTGCGGGAGCAATTACACCTGGCAATACAAGGATTTGCAGGCAGATCTTTTGTGGCAGCAAGAAACGCTGAACGCCTTAAAAACCTGGTTGAAACTACCCTTTGAATTGGTGCACCACCTTGTTGCAGAGCGCCCTACTACGGCAGGGCAGGTACCCTTACTGATGCAACACAGTCAATGGCCGCAATTGTTTTGTTTCAATGGTTTGGGTACAAGAGGATTTTCGGCCGGACCATACCTGGCTCAAAAAATGGTGGACAAATTGTTTAAGCCATAGGAATGCTACAGCCTAAACAATATTGCTAAAAAGGACTGGCGTATGCTTTATTCTTTATAAGCTCCTCGTCCGTAAGGGTATGCAGAAATGCCACCAGCGCCGCTTTATCTGCTGCCGTCAGCTTCAGGCCACCATTGGGTAATTGTTGCAGGAAAGAACCGTCCAGGGTTGCAGACTGTTTTACATGATCGTAATGCGCTATCACGTCTTCCAGTGTTTTAAATCGCCCGTCGTGCATATAAGGATAAGTAATCCCAACATTCCTTAAGGAGGGGACTTTGAATTTTCCCCTGTCTGATGCCGAACCGGTTACTTTTTCACGGCCGATGTCCTGTATCGCACCATCCTCATCCAGGCCATTGTTCATGTACTTATCATTCTCAAAGTTTGCTCCCCCATGGCAATGCTGGCAATCGGCTCCGCTGGCCTCGGGAAAAGAGGGGTTATACTCCGTAAAGAACAGGAAACGCCCGCGCTCTTCCTGTGCAGTAAGCGTTGCTTTTCCCGTAAGGAATTTGTCATATTTCGACTGGTTGGAGATGATTGTATTCATGAACTGCTCCAATGCAAAAGACACCCGTTGCTCCGTGACCTCCTCTGTGCCGAAGGCTCGCCTGAACTGTGCCCGGTAAGCTGGCGCTGCTTTTAGTTTAGCCACTACATTATCCAGTGTTTCATCCATTTCCAACTCATCCTGTATCGGTTTCAAAGACTGATCCCGCAGCAGGTGTGCTCTGCCGTCCCAGAAAAATTCGTTGGCATGCCAGGGCATATTAAACACAGGCATTGCCTGCCTTTTGCCTTTCAGCTTCCTGACACCGACAGATAGTGTAGCGGTATCTGTAAAAGCGAATTGCTGTATATGACAGGAAGCACAGGCCTGGCTGTTGTCTCTGGACAACATTTTCTCATAAAAAAGCATCCTTCCCAGTTTTACCCCTTCACGGGTCAAAGGATTGTCCGTCCGCAATGCAGGGTCCGGAAAGGAACCATAGTTCAGCATATAAGGAGCATCCGGTTCTTCTTTTACCGGATCTGGATCTTTTGAGCAGCTGTAAACAGCAAGAAACAGGAATAACAGTCCCCCCAGTATCATTTTTTTTCTATTGTTCATTGCGAAAATTTTTGTTGTGAATAAATGAAGCATCGCTTAAAGCGTTCAGGAAAGCGACCAGTGCGGCCTGCTCGGCCTTGTTTAAGCCCAGTGGTCGGATCAGTTTACTTTTATTCGGATGCTCCGCGCCACCCGCATTATAGTGAGCCACTACGGCCTCCAGCGAACCAACTGAACCATCGTGCATGTAAGGTGCCGTAAAAGCTATATTGCGCAGCGAGGGAACTTTAAACTTTGCCCTGTCAGATTCGTCGCGGGTAAGCCTCATACGGCCACTGTCTGCATATTGCCGGTACAGGCCGTTATTTTCAAAAGCATAATTGGAAAAATTAAATCCTCCGTGACATTTGCTGCAGCCGGTACGTTCGCTGAAAAATAATTGTTTCCCGTATCGGGCAATGCTGCTCAGTTCATCCTGGTCATAAGCTGCATTGCCACTGATCAGGCTACGTTCAAAATTGGCCAGCGACCTGGTGATGACAAAAGCATCTATCTCCCTGTTGTAAGCCTTTTGAGCAAGCGCAACATACATTGGGTTTTGCCGGAGCTTATCTGCAATATCAAGGATATTGGTATTCAGCTCGTCATGCTCCTGTATGGGTACCAATACCTGCATCTCCAGCGTAGGTACCCCGCCCGCACGGGTAAAGTAAGGATGGTATCCTATGTTCGTCAGAGAAGGTGCATTACTCCTGCCTTGCAAGCCCATATCGCCCAGGCTCAGGCGCAGGGTATCGCTGAATGCCGCTGCAGCAATATGACAGGATGCGCAACTGACCTTGTTGTTTAAGGACAAAACCGGATCATAAAAAAGAGTTTTGCCCAACAACCAGCGTTCGTAGTTGAACTCATTCCCTTCCGGAAAAGCCATTGCAGGAAAACCATTAGGAATCTGCAGTAACGCAGTTCCGGTTTGTAACGCAGCCAGGGGTTCCTTCCGGCAACTGTACGCAATGCAGATACCTGCAAGCAAAAGGCCGACGCAAGCCGTCTTCAGCCGATGCATATCTAGCGGACAATTAATTTCTGGTAAGAAGAGCGTTTATTGCTGTCGGTAAGGCGCAGCAGGTAAATACCCTTCTGATCGATCCTTATTTCAGTACCCTCCCGGGAATCTGTTCTTGTTTGCTGCAGCACCCTGCCGGTGATATCCGTAACGATGATTTCTTCCAGCGCAACACTGGCAGCCGACGCTATGTGGAAACTGCCGCTGCTGGGATTGGGATAGACTGTAAACGCTGCTGCCCCTTGCACCTCGGCCAGCGCATTAGGCTCTGCATTCGGAGAAAAAACACGGCTCTGGAAGTTTTTCAGCATGGCCAGGTCTGTGGCATCCACACCATGATCGATAGGGCCTGAAGCAAGATCAATACCATATACGGCCCCTGTATAATCAGCATTCAGGTCTACGGTGATACCATCCGTTCCTGCATTCCCGACACCCGTCACTGTCTGGCTGAAATAATTATGATTGCCCAGACCATGCATCTCATAGGTCGTGGTCAGGGAGGCACCTGCTTTTCCCTCTAAGGCCACAAAGCGGTAACCCGCACTCCAGCCCCAGTGCATAGACGGGCTTTTGGGGGCCAGGGGATGCGATCCTGTCCATTTTGCAGGATCGTCATTATTCGCCGGGGCTTCTACCCCAACAGAAAACTGTATCCCTTCTACTTTCGTTACCGGAAAAGAGCCCAGCTCTTCCCTGATGTTTGCCTTACCATTCACAAAAATATACTTGTCCGGCACAGCGGTGATCTTACCGCCATCGTGAATCAGTTTGATTGAAGAGAGATAGTAATTGACCCTTGAAATATTGAAATCCTGGTTCAGGTTATTTTTTACCGCCTTATTAAAGACGAAAGGCTCTGTGCCCAGGAGCTGCCTGATCGTCAGGGTGACTTTTTGCTGCGCAAACAAGGGAAGAGCGCAGGATAAGACTACTATGCACAATAAAGATTTTTTCATTTTGTTATGTTTTATGTAGATTATTTAAATTGTACTACTGAATAATAATATAGACTGAAAGCCCCTGTGATTTATGATCATGGGGGTGCCCGACGGCTGCATAGCCGATGACAGTAAAACAGGGTTTACCCCAGGTTTCCACTGCGTTCGTTTTTTTATTCAATGATACTGAGGTACTGGCCCGGCAGAGCTGCGCCAGAGACGGTTATACTCATTAACGTATTGCCTTTCAGCAAATAGAACAAGCGGTTCATACCGCGCCGTTTGCAGCATCGAATTCCGGGCAGATCAGACCCTGATATTCCGGTGCAATAGATATAAGAGGGGGGAGGATAAAAAAGCCGGATAAGGGGTTTTATTGCCTCCGGCAGTCTATCAATATGTTGAAAAAAAGAAATCCGGGAGAAAGAATACAAAACGGCAACGGGCTCGTTTGCTGCCTTATATTTACAGATAGCATTATCTGTCTTACCCTTTATCTGTATCTTTTTATCTTTACAGCAGTCATCCTTCTTGTGCTCCTCGTCCTCATGATCACAGGTACAACCATCAGTACAACTGATCCCGTAAAAGGAATAAGATAAGTCTCCTCCACATTCATGAATATTGGCATACAAACCTGTTATAGAGATGAAATGCGCAATTATTAAAAATATAGAAATAGAAATTCTCACCCAGGCTACACTTTACGTAAATTTCAATCAAATATATAGGATTTATTCTAGAAAAGCAACTATTACTATTATTTAGTGCCTATATACTCATGGCAGCGCTTTTCATCTCCCTTACTTTCTCCTTACCCAGGTACTTTTCAATAAAATACTCAACCAGGTAAATGGCAGGGGTGAGTACGATAGCCATCACAGCTTTGTAACTGTAATTCACCAGGCAGATGGCCAGCACCCGTTGTATAGACCAACCTTTGCCGACATAGAATGCAATGAAGAGTACAACAAAACTATCCACCAGTTGCGATACCATCGTAGAACCGGTCGCCCTGAGCCAAACCGCCCGTTCTCCGGTTGCTCTCTTGATGCGGTGAAAAACCCATACATCTATCAGCTGGCTCAGTAAGAAGGCAGTAATGCTGCCGGCTATGATCCACATACCCTGTCCCAGCACCGCAGAGAATGCCGATTGCATATCGGGAATGCCTCTGCTTTGCATACTTCCTGTCCAGAATGACTGGTCGGGAGGTACGCTCATAGCCAGGTAAAACATCAGGAAAGCATAGGCGATGAGCACAACAGCGATAATACTGATGCGGCGCACGGCTTTAGGCCCGAAATATTCATTGACAATATCCGTCATCACAAATTCTATAGGCCACAACAATACCCCGCAGGTAAGTGTATAGGTGAGCCCTTCCTCGCCCAGCAGCGAAAAAGGATGCACAGCTCTGTTCAGCAGGGTTTCCAGGGAAAATAGCTTTCCCCCGATACATTCTGCAATCAGGGCGTTGGCGACAAAAAAAGCAGCCATGAAAACAAATAAGCGGCTGGCTTTATCTTTTAGAAACAAATGAGACATAGCGCAAATGTACACATAGTTAAAAAAGCTGGCGGTACCACCCCACTTTGTAGCTTTACTGTCATTTTTCCTTTTTGTTTGATTAAATTTGCCCCTGAATTTTTAGCAATGAAACCACTTGTAGTTTATTCAAAGCGTGACTTGCTCCGTATGCTGGCTATGGCCGAATGGAGCAGTGCAGGTAACTACACCATTTTTCATGATTAAAATTCTTAAACAACAAAATCAATTACAATGTCGCAACCATTAACCTTTGCAGAGAAAATTGCAAAAGCAGCAGATTTTTTACCGATCAACGGTACCGATTATATAGAATTCTATGTGGGTAATGCCAAACAGGCCGCTCATTATTACAAAACAGCTTTGGGTTTCCAGTCCTTGGCTTATGCCGGGCCAGAAACCGGAGTACGTGACCGTGCGTCTTATGTATTGCAGCAAGGTAAAATCCGCCTGGTGCTCACTACAGCCCTGAATTCCGACCACCCGATCAGCGAACATGTAAAGAAGCATGGCGATGGAGTGAAGGTGCTGGCACTTTGGGTGGACGATGCCTATAAATCTTTCGAAGAAACAACAAAACGCGGTGCAAAAGCATACCAGGCACCCATTACATTAACCGACGAACACGGCGAAGTACGTATGTCCGGTATCTATACCTACGGTGAGACGGTACACATGTTCATTGAGCGTAAAAATTATAACGGTGCTTTTATGCCCGGGTATGAGGCAGCTGTAAGTAATTACAATCCCTCAGATACCGGCTTGCTGTATGTGGACCATTGTGTAGGCAATGTAGGTTGGAACCGCATGCTACCCACAGTAAAATGGTATGAAGATGTCATGGGTTTTGTAAACATCCTCTCCTTTGACGACAAACAGATCAATACCGAATATTCTGCGCTGATGAGCAAAGTAATGAGCAACGGCAACGGATTTTCAAAATTCCCGATCAACGAACCCGCTGAAGGCAAAAAGAAATCCCAGATTGAAGAATACCTGGACTTTTACGAAGGCGAAGGCGTACAGCATATTGCGGTTGCCACTAAAGATATTGTCAAAACAGTAACCGAACTGAAAGCAAGAGGTGTGGAATTCTTAAGTGCACCACCGGATGCCTATTATGAGATGCTGCCTGAGCGTGTGGGTACCATTGATGAAGACATGAAGAAGCTGCAGGGACTGGGTATACTGGTAGACAGGGACGAAGAAGGTTATCTGCTGCAGATCTTTACAAAACCAGTAGAAGACCGTCCGACGCTTTTCTTTGAAATTATCGAACGTCACGGGGCGCAAAGCTTTGGAGCAGGTAATTTTAAAGCGCTGTTCGAAAGCATTGAACGCGAGCAGGCCAAAAGGGGTAATCTCTAATCTATCCTCACCTTACATTGAAAAGTGCCACAGTTTTACTGTGGCACTTTTCTTTTCTCCTTTGTACCTTCGCAGTCTTCAAAACCATTCTGATGAAACTAAACCTGAAGCGCTCCATTGTATTCTTTGACCTGGAAACTACCGGTACCGATACGGCAAAAGACAGGATTGTTGAACTGGCATTTATAAAAATCAATCCTGACGGAACCCGCGAGAAATATGTAAAACGGGTAAATCCGCAGATGCCGATACCGGCCGAATCGACTTTTTTTCACGGCATTTCCGATGAAGATGTTAAGGACGCTCCTTCCTTTAAACAAATAGCCCATGAGCTGTACAACTGGATCAGGGGATGTGATTTTGGCGGCTACAACTCAGCCCGTTTCGACTTGCCCCTGCTGGCGGAAGAGTTTTTGCGCAGTGGGATTGATGTGGACTTTACGGAAAGGGCCATGGTGGACGTGCAGCAGATTTTCTTTAAAATGGAGCAGCGTACCTTAAGCGCAGCGCTTGCTTTTTACTGCGGTAAAACCCTGGAGGATGCTCATAGTGCAGAAGCGGACATCAACGCTACTATCGATGTGCTGGAAGCACAGCTGGAGCGCTATGCTGATCTTCCTAAAGAAGTACCTTCCATTCACGAGTATACAGGTGGCAACGACATGGTCGATTACGCACGCAGGATGATCTTAAAAGATGGTCAACCTGTATTTAACTTTGGCAAGCATAAAGGAGCCAAAGTGGTGGATATCTTTCAGAAAGAGCCTAATTATTATGACTGGATGATGAATGCTGACTTTGCACTGCATACCAAACAAAAGATATCAGAAATCCTTAATGAGATGAAGCTCAGTAAACTTAGGAAATAAAGAAGGCTATTTTTCACAAAAAAAGTAGAATATTTATAGCAGCTGCTCATTCTCACCAGTATTTTATTATTTTGCTTCGCTAATTGACAATCCCACATTTGGACAAACTAGTCATAATACCCACGTACAACGAAAAAGAAAACGTCGAGAAAATTATCCGGAAGGTGATGTCACTCGAAGGAGATTTTCATATTCTTATCGTCGATGACGGCTCTCCTGATGGTACAGCTGACATTGTGCGCAATCTCCAGCAGGAGTTTACTGCCTCTCTGCACCTGGTATGCCGCAGCGGTAAGCTCGGCCTGGGTACTGCTTATATTTTCGGATTTAAATGGGCTCTTCAAAATAATTATGCATTCATCTTTGAAATGGATGCCGATTTTTCCCATAATCCTGAGGACCTACTGCGCTTGTATAACGCCTGCGCACACGATGGTGCAGATTTAGCTATCGGTTCCCGCTATGTTAAAGGCGGAAAACTGGTCAACTGGCCTTTGGACCGCAAACTGATTTCGAAAGGAGGGGCTTTGTATACACGCCTGATTACCTGGATGCCGGTGCAGGATCCTACGGCCGGATTTATCTGTTACCGTAAAAAAGTACTGGAACAGATTCCTTTAGACCAGGTACAATTTGTGGGCTATGCCTTCCAGGTAGAAATGAAGTACCGGGCCTGGAAAGCCGGCTTTACTATAAAAGAAGTTCCGATCACTTTTACCGACAGGACTGAAGGAGTGTCCAAAATGAGCTCAGGCATCGTTAAAGAAGCAATGCTTGGTGTATGGAAAATGAGAAAATTCTGATCGCGGCTTACAAATTCTGTATATTTTACATATTATATATACAATAGCGGATATGCATCAAAAATGGATATCCGTTATGCTTTTCAGGGGTATATGAATACCACCTTTCAGTGAAAGTTCATGCTCCGTAACAGACCAGATAGTTGTTTCTACCTGGAAAAGCCCTTCTTTCGATATAAATGTAACAGCCGTTTTTCCCTTATGTTCATTACCCAATCGTACCGCATATTCAAGATCAGCCTTCCATTTTTTGGAATTATCTTGTTCGGCGGGGATAAAATTCAAAGTCACAACATTTTCTTTTTGGATTTTAGTAGCCATTTTCTTTCTTTTAGGGATAGCAATTTATAAAATATTTTATTTTAAAAAAATTTATTCCTAAAAATCCAACCAAAATATTTTTTTTTACGTCTAATTCCTCGATAGGTTTTGTGTTTTAATAAATATGTTATAACTTACAACCATAAAAAATAACAACCATCCTAAAAAAATAACAACATGAAGCGGATTATCCTTTCTTTGACAGTTCTTCTCGGGTGTTTTGCAGTGACTAACGCCCAGTCAAAAGCGACCTCCAATGCGAATGAGGACGCTGTAAAAAACTATGACGGCACTGCGGGCCATTTTGAATACGCGCTCAACAGCCGTGAACGCGTAAATGTCAATTATGCCCTGACCCCTAAGAACCCTGTTAACGTAGCCCATTTCATGATCCATACACCTGACGCAATGCCCTTTTCGGCTACCATTACCGACGCTTCAGGTAAAACCGTGTACAGCTGGAAGCCCGAACAGAAAGTATACCTCTACAATGCAGATTGGAATGTAGCGGCACTGAAAAGCGGTTCCTATACAGTGAAAGTATTCCTGCAGAACGAGCCCAAAAGCATCTATGAATTCCAATTTTCAAAACAATAATCTCCATAAAAAGTAAATCATGAAGAAATTATTATTCACCGCAGCAGCTGCTGCCACCCTTTACGGTGGTAAAGTCTCCGCACAGTATGTTTCAGGATGTGTATTTCTGAAAGGACAGTATGTGGAGGTAGGCACGCACACTACTGCTGCCTTCGGAGCCGGTGCTACAATGCCTGCCGGTTATCACCCTGGTCCGGGTATGGGTACACTTGGCTTTGTATCTGACCCCGACAAAGACGGTTGGCTGGTGAGTGCACCAGGCAAGACCGCCTATATGGGCGACTATTTCGTACCGGGTTCTCCCTTCGAAGGATGGGAACTGGAGATCAACGGTACCAAACGCCGTAACCATGCGAATGGTATGGGTGCTGCAGATATTGCAATGACAGCTTCTAGCTACTCCACTTCTGCCACGGAAGACGTGGCTACCTGGACCGGCTCAACCGGCGGTATCGACATTACGCAAAAGGTAGTGCTGAAAAAAACAAAAGTGTACTTCGTGATCTATGTGGACCTGGTGAACTCAGGTGCCACCACGCTGAACAATATTTATTATTATCGCGGCCTTGACCCGGATAATGAGCAAAACTGGTCAGGTTCTTTCAATACAAAGAACACCATCGTGTACCAGCCGAACGCCATTTCCAAAAACTGTCTGGCTACAGCTACCGGTATTACCTACGGTACCTTCTCGTACCTTGGTCTGGGTACCAAGGACTGCCGTGCTAAATGTTTCAATAAAGGTTCATGGTTCCCCGGCAACCTGTCGCAAACCTACTCCGGTACCGGCGCTGAAGCAGGTAACCAATACAACGTAGGTTGGACAACACCTTCTGCTTCCGGTTCGGATGAGGCCATCGGTATGGTGTGGAACCTGGGTAGCCTGGCTCCCGGCCAGAAAACATCCCTGGCCTTTACCTACATCCTGAAGCAAGCTGATCTGGACTCTGCCCTGGGTGAAACAGCACCTAAATTTGAATCGGATGGTGTGCCTTATGCACCCTATACCACCTTCCGCGTCTGCCCCCGTAAAACAGTTAAACTGAAACTGGTGAACGGCGGACAGTACAAATGGATTTGGACTGCTGCAAGCGCTCCACATTACATGACAGCCATCGGCTCTTCTACATTGGTTCCAATCGGCGGTACCGTGCCTACGGTTACCGGTTCCAAGACCTTCCCGGATGGCGCTGTATTCGGCGACTCTGTGGAAGTAACAGTAATGGGCCCCAAAACCTACACAGCCACAGGCTATTCCAACTGCGATACGCAGTACATGACCTTCTATGTAGATACCATCAGTTTCTCTACTCCACCGTCTGTAATTACTCCGGTGCGCTATTGTGAAGGTGAAACTGCAGCTGTGCTCACTGCCGGGGCAGCCACTGGCGCTTTCCTGCACTGGTATGATAAGGCTGGCACTGCTATTCCTGCAGCACCGACTCCTTCTACCACAATGCCTGCCGGTGGAAGCGATTATGACACCACCAGCTACTATGTATCCCAGGAAAATGCTGCCGGTTGTGAAACACCGAAAGCTAAGATCGATGTGATCATCACCCGCAAACCGGCTCCTCCAGTGGTAGCAAACCTGGTGTATTGCCAGGGCGACACCACAAAAATGCTGGATGCCATAGGCCTGAACCTCAAATGGTATGATGCCGCTACTGCCGGTAGCAAATACCCAAGTCCTCCTTACCCCGCCAGCACGACACCTAAAGTACTGAACTATTGGGTATCGCAAACGGTGAATGGTTGCGAAAGTGAAAGAGCACAGATTGATGTAGAGATTAGCGCTATTACGGCTGATTTCACTTCTAACAAGGATTCTCTTTGCGGCGCGGAAGTACTGGCTGTATTTAATAATTCCAAATCAACCTCTACTCCGGCTACCTTTACCTCCCTGTGGTCGTTTGGCGACGGAGCTACCCGTACGGATAAAGATGCTTCGCATTTTTATGCAGATGCACGTGGCAGCTATACAGTAACACTGGATGTAGAAAATGTACATGGTTGTAAAGACAGGGCGACTAAAGTGATTGAAGTGTTTAAACAACCCGTGATGTCATTGTCCGGCAGTGCCGGCAAGATTTGCCAGGGTGATGCGATCGATTTCGAAGGAACGGCTACTCCTGGCTACAGCGGGCTGACTTGGGACTTCGGCGATAGCGATCCGGCTTACAACAGCCTGAAAGTGCGCCATGCCTTCACGAAAGCAGGTAATTTCGACGTACGACTCATCGGTTCTTACCCTGCTTGTCCTGAAACCTTCGCCAATATTCCGGTAGAAGTAGTAGCGATCCCGAATGTAAACCTGGGAAGCGACACCGGCTTCTGTCCTGGTAGCGGTGCCCTGAAACTGTACAATATCAGCGGCTCTACTGTCGACAAGTACATGTGGAACACCGGCGACACAACACCTTCTATCAATGTCAGCAACGCAGGCGAATACTCTGTAAGGGTACAAAACTGGCAGTGTTCTGCATCAGACAGCATCACGATCACCAAAGCATGCTACCTGAATATCCCGAATGCATTTACGCCAGGATCTGGCAGCGATTATGAGAATTACTTCATGCCGCGCGATCTGATGGGCAAAGCGCTCGTGACCTTCAGCATGCAGATCTACGATCGCTGGGGTCAGCTCATCTTCGAAACGGACAAAGTAAATGGCCGCGGATGGGATGGTAACTACAAAGGCAATGCAATGCCGACCGGCGTATATGTCTATGCAATCAGAGTATCCTTTACCAATGGTATCAGCGAAAGCTACAATGGTAATGTGACACTGCTCCGATAAGAGAATAGTAGTATTGAAAAAACAGAAGAGGCTGTCTACAAAAAGTAGACAGCCTCTTTTTTTGTGCTCTTTTGCAAACCTAGCCCGCAAGAGACGTCTATAAAGCTTTTGAAACCTTACAGAGGTCTTTACCTTTTTTGAAACACGGCCTGCAGGGCAGCCCCTTTCAGCAAAGTCTCCTGCCACTCCTGCTCTGCATCGCTGTGATAAGTGATGGCACCACCTGTCTGATAACTCAGGTAGTGGCTGCTGCTGTTGTACAACAGGCTACGGATCACTACATTAAAATCGAAATCACCCTCCGGCGATATATAGCCTACACTACCGGAAAACAATCCCCGGCGTGCCTGCTCGTATTGTTCAATAAGCTTCATGACCATTATTTTGGGCGCTCCGGTCATACTCCCTACCGGGAAAGAGTATCTCAATGCTTCAAACAAAGACAGTTGATCCCTTAAGGTACCGCTTACGGTGGAGATCATCTGGTGCACCTGGGGGAAACTGTATACGCCAAAAAGCTCGTCCACCTGTACAGACCCTGTTTCACAAAACCGGGCCAGGTCATTCCGCATCAAATCCACAATCATGACATTTTCAGCCTGCTCTTTCAGACTGGCCCTGAGCCTGGTTTTTTGCTCCTCATCTTTTACAGGGTCGGTATCCCTTCGGGCCGTACCTTTTATGGGCTGAGCCAGTATCCTATTGCCTTCTTTACGCAGGTAGCGCTCAGGTGAGGCACACATCAGTGCTTTGTCCTCCAGCTTGTAGTAAGCCGCAAAAGGGGCCGGAGACAAACGGCTCAGTTCCTCGAAGGCCGCTACAGGATGAATAACAGCGTCAGTACAATACCGTTCGTTGCAAAAATTGATCTCATAACAGTCTCCGTTCCGGATATGTTCTTTTAAATGCGCGATTGTACGCAGATATTCCTCGTGTTCAAAGCGGCGCTGAAAATGCGGTACATGCTCAAAAACAGCCTGCGCTGTTGTATCCGCAGCCTGTATTTCAGACCAAACCTCCTGGGGGCTGATGCCTAATGTCTCTATGCAGAGCGTGTGCGCCCCTCTCTTGATAGAGCAAACTATTTCCGGCCGGAAAAAATAAAATTCCGGAAACTGTAAAGCATCCGAATGCCCCGATTGCAGCTGCTCGAGCCGGTTTTTAAAGTCATATGCGATGTGCCCGAAAAACCAATCCTGATGCAGGACATACTCCCGGTTCAGGGCATTCAGCATACCGTCGTCAGCACGAACAGAAGCATATACACCGACAGCACAAATACACTCGTAAGTGCCGTGCGTATGCACATAACCGTTACTGTCCAAAAAAAGAAGAATGTTACGCCGGTCAGCCCAACGTAACATTCTTCTCTTGATCTGCTCCAGCTCTTCAGCCGGGAATGAAAAATTAACTTTCTGCCGGATCAAAACCGTCAATTAAAAATCATCATCCTCATCGTCAAAACTATCTTCTGTAAAGAAGCCCAGGTCTTTAAACTCATCGTCGAAATCATCATCTCCGCCCTTTGATGGCTTCTTCGCGCCGCCGGATTTCGTTTTGGATTTCGGCAGGTCAAACTCCTCGAATTCTTTGTCTATATCAAACTCGTCTTCTTCTTTAAAATCATCGTCGTCCATATTGTCGTCATCCATGTCGTCGTCGTCGTCGATATCATCGTCGTCATCGTCATCCGAGGCTTTCTTTGATTTTGGAGCTGCTTTTTTCGAAGCGGCTTTCTTAGGGGTTTCCTCTGTATCCTCTTCCTCAACAGCATCATCCTCATCCGCCGTTTTTTTCTTGGTCACTGCTTTCTTTGCAGTCGCTTTTTCTGGTGTGCCTGCTGCTTTTTTTGTCGCTGTCTTTTTTGTTGGATTCGATTTCATAGCTCTAATTCTTAATGCCGTAAAATTTTAATTGTTTCTCGAAATTGCCAAATTTTTTTTCTTAAATTTTACCGGGGTTAACCAACAGCTGGTCGCGTCCGGTACCATTCGATATGTAGGCTATATCAGTACCGAGATACTGTTCTACAAACGAACAATAGTCCTTAAACG
>DATJDO010000294.1:0-2186 GCA_035497375.1 Chitinophagaceae bacterium
AGATTGCGCTCCCGTATAGCTGCCGCGAGCTCATCCGTGGTCCATCCTGTAACGGCAACAATGACAGGATCTGATATGGCTATCCCCTTCTTGTGCAATAGTTGCACAGCCTGGTTAGGGAAGTTTTCAGCATAAGGAACCTGTTCGCCAATGGTATAGGAATCGCCAAGCGCAAGATAAGAGAGCATACTTTTTATTTTTTGCAAATAAACAAAATCAGGAAACAACTACCGTTTTGATATTGACAAATTCACGCAGGGCGTAGGCGGATAATTCCCGGCCATATCCGCTGTTCTTGATTCCGCCAAAGGGCAAACGCGGGTCGGAATGCACCGCTTCATTCACAAAGCAGCTGCCTGCCTGCATTAGTTGTTCTGCGATCATGGCCCCCCGTTTACGGTCTTTCGTAAATACAGCACCGCCCAGGCCGTATTCTGAATCATTGGCGATACGGATGGCGTCTTTTTCATCTTTCGCTTCGATGATAACCGCTACCGGGCCGAACAATTCTTCGTCATAAGCCGGCATACCCTTTACAACTCCGCTCAGTAATGTTGGCGGGTAAAAGGCACCAGGTCCCTTGGGCAGCACGCCGCCATGCAGCAAGCGGGCACCGGCTTTAATACTTTTCTGCACCTGCTTGTGCAGCTCATTGCGGAGGTCGGCCCGTGCCATTGGGCCTATTGTTACCGACTCGTCCGTAGGGTCGCCATACGTCGTCTGCCTGATTTGCTCCAGTATACGGGCTTCAAACTGTTTACGCAGTTTTTTGACTACGACAAAACGTTTGGCCGCTACACAGCTTTGGCCACCATTGATGAGCCGCGCTTCAAGGCATGTTTGTACGGCCAGGTCCAGGTCGGCATCTTCCAAAACAACATAGGCATCACTACCCCCCAGCTCCAGTACCTGCTTTTTCAGATTCAACGCGGCAACGGAGGCAACTTTACGTCCGGCATTTGTGCTGCCGGTAAACGTAATGGCCGCAACTTCCGGAGCGGCTATCAGACCGGCAACTTCTGCCGAAGGCAGGAGCAGTGTTTGAAACAAGCCCTGCGGCGCTTTTGCTTTCTTTACTATTGCTTCTATCGCGAGTGCACAGCCACTTACGTTGGACGCATGCTTCAGCAGCATCGCATTACCAGACATCAGGATCGGAGCCATGGCGCGAAACACCTGCCAGTACGGAAAATTCCAGGGCATGATGGCCAGCACTGTACCCAGGGGCTGGAAGCTGACAAAACTCTTCCGCTCTTCAGTATGTACTATTTCATTAGCCAGAAATTTTGGTCCTTCCTGGGCATAAAATTCGAAAGTACGGGCACATTTCTCCAGCTCGGAACGGCTCTGTGCGATCGGCTTGCCCATCTCGAGGGTGGCCAGTGCGGCATAGCGGTCCAGGTCTTTACGGATAACGGCGGCCATGCGGATCAACAGCGCTGAACGCTCCTTCATGTCGCTGCTGCTCCATTTCAAAAATGCTTTTTGGGACCGGGAAAGGGCAGTTTGCACCTGCGCACCTGTACTGACGGGGTATTTTGCAATTTCTTTGCCGTCAACGGGGTTGACAGACACAAAGGACTTCTCTTTCATTGAAAACCTTGATTTGCTTGCACAAGGTAAGGCCTTCAGCGTTATCGATTTGGTAAATTATACGCAGCTTCCTTTTCTTGTTTTTAAGGTTTTTCGGGCTTGTCTTGCATTTCTCAGAACTTTTTTACTACATTTATCCTCTATAAAAAATTAACAATTCGATGCGCTACTTATTTTTATCCCTATCCGCAGTTCTCTTGTTTGGTCTGGGCTCGTGCAAAAACGATAAAGAGTCGGAAAAAACAATACGCTCCATGTCTGCTGTCATCAGGCGCAACTCTGCTGACACCGGCTATACCTGGAGCGCCGCCGCAGCGCTGGTAACAGCCAATAGTCCTTATGCCCGCGCCGTAGAGTTTAAAGGTTCTGAATATGGTACTAACCCGACTTCTCTGACTATGTTCGTGAACAACTACAGGGGTGCCGGCAGCTACAATATTTACCAGGGTAGTGCCAAACAGACAGACAGCAACTCCGTATCCCTGAAATACCTGGGACGAGAATATACCTCTATCAAGGGGTCCCTGCAAATATTAAGGGACGATGCCGAATTGTATATCGGCCGTTTTGACCTCATCGCAGCCAACCTGAAT
>DATJDO010000295.1:0-4355 GCA_035497375.1 Chitinophagaceae bacterium
GTCGGCCGGGGTATTGGTTTTGAGCTGGGCATACACATTTATTTTCTTTATCGTGGAGTCGGCTTGCTGTGCCGGTTCTGCAGAGGGGGTGTGTACATAGGTTGCATCAGGACGCATACTATCCATAGCAGGAAGGGCCAGGGTACTTTTCTCTTTGCCTGTTGGGGTCACCCTGTCTGCAGCTATATGCTCCTCTTTTACAATATCGTGAGCGAAAGCAGGAGCCGTGTTGGTTTGGCCGGGCACTGCAGGGGGAAGAGGCTGGCCCTGAAGCCTTGCCTTGCCTGCAATTGGGGTTTCCTGATTCCGGGTGATAAAATAGACAGTGCTGCCTGCAGCGATGAGCAGGCTTACGGAGGCGGCTATTCTCATCTTCCTGGGCAACAAGAAGAGGAACGCCTTTTTCCGGTCCTTACCGGCAGGTGCATCCAGAGCAGCCTTGAGTTTATCCCAACCTGCTTCACCTGGGCTAAAGTCCTCTTTGCCCAGGGAATCTTTCATCCATTGTTCCAGCTCATCTCTGTTCATACTCTTTGTTTTGCCGTTCCGGTTGTTTCTGAATCATATTTTTCAACTGCTTGCGCGCCTGGTGCAATAGAAGGTAAGCATGGTTTTCTGTGATGTGCAGCAGACCGGCGACTTCTTTGTGGCTATAATCTTCGAAGACGATCAGGTTAAAAACCAATTTCTGTTTGTCCGGCAAAAAACTAATCATCCTGATCAACTCGTCAGCAGATGTTTTGTGTATAAAGTCATTATCGACATAGCTGGCATCCTCCCAGGAGCGGTCATCGTAAACGGTATTGTTCGTCGTCTCAAACTGCTGCGTGTTGTATGTTCTGAGCTGGTCGATACAGAGCCGGACCATAATCTTCTTCATCCATCCGTCAAACGAGCCAAGATGCCGGTATGCAGGCAGCTGGGTAAATATTTTCAGAAAACCGTCATGTACCCATTGCTCTGCATCTTCCCTGGAGGGGGCATAGCGAATCCCGATACGCATGAGCAATGCGTAGTATTCGTAATAAAACAACTTTTGCATCAGGGGATCCTCCTTGATGCAGCCGTTGATGAGGGTATGTAGGGATGGTTTTTCTATAGTATTATGCTCTTTATGCTTGTTTCCTGTAAGGCCATATCACGGAACAGTGATGCGGCAGAGAAGGGCTGGGGTTTATGGAACGAATACCTGGTAGTCTGAGGTGTCTGGTATGGCATTGCCCATATTCGTATCCGGTTCTTTGGTTCCGAATGTGTATTGGCCTTTTTTATTGGGGGTGAAATAAACCAAAGTCTTTACCGCAGGCGTGTGTGCACAGTCGCAGTGTTGCTGGCCCGGGCTCGTTTGTACCAGCGTGGCACCGATCTGTACATAGTTATTGGTGACACCGATGATATACCCGTCTGCCCGTTTAGTACAAAAGCTGTCATTGGTAGCTACCTCTATAATGATGGCTACTGTTTTTCCGATAGATAGGGTGTCGGGGCCTTGAATAGAGCTGATCACTCCGGGAACACTTGATTCGGCTTCATTGCATAATCGATCTTTGCTGCAGGAAAGAAAAATAAGCATTGTACAGAATAGTGAAAGAATAGTTTTCATGGTGTGCTGTTGTTTGGACGGGGAAAGCCTGGTAAAACAGGACCAGACTTTCCCTGCTCATTATCGGATACAACTGATGTTTACAGTTTCTTCATAGATGTAATACATGTTGCAAAGATACCGGTCTCCCTGGGAACAATCACCCGCCGGGCTGAATGTAACGGTTGCCTGGGATCCGTCAGTGTAGTATTTCAGCAGCTCGTCATTGCATACCCGGTAGTCTTTACCCAGGTATCGGATGTAGGCCCCGGTGCAATTTTTAATAATTTGTACCGGACCGGAGTATCCGCCGTTTGCGCGGCACTCAGAGGCATTGTTTTTGTTGCAACCGATGCCGAAGGCAAAGGACAGGATGCAACTGCTTATCAGTAATGCTTTCATGATCTTTATTGTTTGATGATCGATAGAATTCCTTTTTGCTGTTGTGCGTCAGTCAATACGAGTGTGTACCTGCCTGCCGGTAATGTTGAGAGGTCCACACCCGGCTGGAAAGCCTGCTGTTGCATCATTCTGCCCGTTATGTCGTAGATTTCCATAGATTGGAAGGCAATAGCGGTATTGATGGTGATGGTATTGATGGCCGGTATGGGTGATACTGTAAAATCCGTTCCCTGTTTATAAACGGAACCTATGCTGCTGGGTTTGTTGGAGCTGATGCGGACATTGTCAAAGCGCACATCCAGCCAGTTGCTGACAGTACGGTACCGTATGGCTATGTAGGCCTTACCTGTAGTGCTGGGAATGGCAATATTCGTGGTCTTCTTCCAGGTATGGTCCGAAGTGTATTTTGTGTCGCGGAAATCATACAGCAGGGTTTTTGAACTGGCCAGTGCCGGGTCAGGATTGCCTTTTAGCAGGTATAAGGCAACGGTATCGCCGACAGCAGGAGTGCCAAAGCCGGAAAAATTATGACGGATCGAATCAATTTTGCCGCCATCGACCAGGGAAAATTCCGGAGACACAAACCAGTCATCCGTAACGGCAGTGCCGCCAACAGGGTAGCCATGGTAGAGTGATAAATTGCCGGCGTATGGAGTGCCATTGTCAATCTTCCAGAGGTAACTGGGGTCTGTGGCGCCTTTCCTGATCATTTGCCAGTCAGAGACGGGCATCAGGTCTTCGAAACCGGTAAAGTAGGGTAGGGGTTTTGCTTGTGCGCTTACGGCAGTGTTGATGCCCAGGCAGAGTGAAAGCATGGAGAAAATTTTGTTCATGATGGTTTTGAATTTGTGTTTTAAAATGGAGTAATAAATAATAAGGCCTTGTATCAATAGACGGGCTGCATCAAGGCATTCTTACAAAAAGTGTCATATATTTTTTATGACATATTGTTTCCCGCTCCCGTCAGGGAGTACAGAGAGTATGGGTACGATACCGGGAGTGTGCCGGATGGTAGCCCGCAAGCTGATTTTTGGTATTGCAGGTACTGGAAGAGCGCAGGGGGAGTGGTGGGTAGCTGACCTATCGTTTTTCGAAAATATATACCTCTCCTCTTTCTCCCGGATGATCGTAGGAAAAAGGCTGGGTGCTTTTTTGATAAGCGCCGATAATAAGGTTGCTGCCGCTGATGTCTACGGACAGCCCGAACATATCCCTGGCTTTCCGCTGCTCCGCTACCAGTTTTTGCTCTTCTGTCCATTTACCATTGCTCTTCTGAAAGGTATAAGCGCAGCCGGCCATGGAGTCGCGCCAGTAGCTGCCGGCCAGCATTGTATTGCCATCTATGGCCAGGTCGTATCCAAAGCCGCCGGAATAGGCCCGGTCTTTTGCCGTTAGTTTTTGTCGCTGTTTCCAGTGCCGGCCCCGGCGCTGTTTGGTAAATACATAAACACTGCCCGAGCCTTCCAGGGTATGGGCACCGTTTTCGTCTTCATCTTCAGCAGGTGCGCCGACTACGGCACAATTTCCCTGTAGGGCTACGGAAGTGCCGAAAAGGTCTTTTTCTGAGCGGTCCCTGGCGACCAGTTTTGCTGATTGCATCCATTGGCCTGAACGCTTGTCTTTTCGGAAAATGTAGGCACAGCCGGCGTTGAGCAGCGGAAATTTGCTTTTGACATCGGAGTTGCCGGCAGGCATACCGACCAACAGGCAGTTTTTACTCAGGGCCAGCTTCGATCCGAAAAAGCCGCTTGCCTGCGGATCTGCAGGCCGGAGTTGTTGTACCTGCTCCCATAGTGCGTTATTACGTTTGTATATGTAGATGGATCCGGCATCGGCAATTTTACCCAGGCGTTCGTTCGCAGCACTGACCATCGCATATTCGTCGCTGATGTCCACCGCCCAGGCAAAAAAAGACTGGGCTTCATCTGAAGGGGCAAAGAGCACCTGCTGTTGCTGCCAGAGACCAGTTCCTTGGTCGAAATGAAAAATGACAGCACAATGCTTATCATCCAGCAGGCCCAGGCCCAGTATGAGGTAGTCGCCGGATAGCGCCATGGTACCCGTCAGCTGAAAACCCGGAAAAGAGTCCAGGGAAAGCTGCAGGCGCTGCTTCATGCTCCACCCGTTTGTCCCTTTTTCAAAGAGGTAACAGGCAGCAGGGTCTTTTTTGTCTCCCAGTTCTGTACTCATCGCTATGACAGCCGCACGGTTCCCGTCAATCGCTACTTTCCAGCCAAAATAATTGTGGTGCATTTCCGGCAGCGGAATGGTACTGACACTGTCCTGTTGCGCGATCCTTGCTGCACGCTGGTACTGTTGTGCCTTAGCCCACCAGGGCAACAGGCAAAAGGACAGGATGATCGTGAGGCAG
>DATJDO010000296.1:0-2382 GCA_035497375.1 Chitinophagaceae bacterium
CCGTTTGATCCAGTTCGCAGTCGACCTTCCTCTAATCCGGTCTATTTGTCCCGGCGATACTGTGGTACTCGATGCCTCAGCTGCAGGGGCGGAGACCTATCTCTGGCAAGACGGCAGCGATCAAGCCCGGTTTAAGGCCACGCTCCCGGGTACTTACTGGGTACAGGCAAGCCAGGGAAATTGTATCGCTTCAGATACTGTCAGGGTCAGTATGACCAACTGCAACAATTGTATCAGCATCCCCAATGCCTTTACGCCAAACGGGGATGGAAACAATGACGTCTTCCGCCCTCTACTCCATTGCCCGGTACTGTACTATGAGATGAAATTGTTCAACCGTTATGGAGAACAAATGTGGGGAAGCAACGATCCCAGCCACTATTGGGACGGCACCTTCAAGGGCATAAAGCAGCAAGTGGGTGTTTATTTTTACCTGATCAGGGTTCGTTTTGACTCCCATTGGGTAAAAGAAGAGCTTTATAAAGGAGACCTGACACTGTTCCGCTAACATCGGTCTTTTACGGAAGATATTTACAGTATAAAAAGCGCAGGTGGATCATCCGTGCTTTTCCTTTTGGCAACACAACCGTTATTTAAATACGATCACAATTTTTCGGATGATGGATCGCACCCGGCTTTGGTATGAGGTCTATATATTTTTCACTGGTATTTTTCAGTACTACTTCTTCAAAATATTAGCTCCTGGTCGAAAAAAGGAGATTCGATCCATGGAATATTAATCTTCGCAAATAGAATTTTATCTGAAAACAAAGCATTGTTTCATCAAAAAGAACTGATGCGCTTAATTCAATTTATTTATGCAATGTTTGCTATCTTTTTGTATGAAATTTGGTAGCTGATTATTTCCAGCTTCATTACATTTGCGTATGATCACGAATATCCTTGAAATACTCAAGTACACCATTCCTGCCCTGATTGTGCTGATAGCCAGCTACCTTATTGTTCAGAAATTCCTGGTTTCCGAATTGCGCCGCAAACAGATCGCCCTTTTGCATGAAACCCAGAACATTACGATCCGGATGCGCTTGCAGGCCTTTGAACGCCTGTCTTTGCTGATGGAGCGCGTGCACCCACGCCAGATGATGCCCAAAGTATACAACAGCGGCATGACCGTTTCCATACTGCAGCAAATGCTCGTAACAGCTATCCGCAATGAATACGAGCACAACCTCAGCCAGCAGGTCTATGTATCACGCGAGGTATGGGAAAGTGTAAAGAAGGCTATTGAACAGGAAATAGGTATGATTCATCAGGCCGCACAAAGCCTGCCACCCGATGCCCCCGGCAAAGAGCTGAATGTGCGTATTTCCGATTACCTGCTCAATCAGGAAGGCCAGTTGCCTACCGAGATCGCCCTCAGCATCATTCACGACGAGGCGCGCCGTGTATTATCATACGGAGCTGTATAGCGCTAAAATCATATAGTTAAACTATTTACAAGACTTATATTGATACCCTCTATAAGACTATAATTTTTTATCTTCGCCGTCCTTTAATCATCTATTTTCGTTTTTTCTATTCTATGCAGCCCGAAGCGATCGACAAAAGAAGTCTTCCTCAGCATGTTGCCATTATCATGGACGGTAATGGCAGATGGGCAAAAGAGCGTGGGCAGGACCGCATTTACGGGCACCATGAAGGTGTAATGAGCGTACGCGAAATCGTTGCTGTGGCCGGCGAAATCGGCATTCAATACCTGACCCTTTATGCTTTCAGCACCGAAAACTGGAATCGCCCCAAGGCAGAGGTAGACGCCCTGATGGAGCTGCTGGTTGCCACTATCCGTAAAGAAGTGGACGAACTGAATAAAAAAAATGTACGCATGCATGTGATCGGCGACTTTGCGGCCCTGCCGGAAATTTGTCAGAAAGAAATGCAGGAAGCGATAGATATTACCGCCAACAATACCGGTCTGAACCTGATATTAGCCCTGAGCTACAGCGCCAAATGGGAAATTCTCAACGCCGTAAAAACCATTGCACAAAAAGCAAAAGAAGGAGGTCTGGATCCTGACGATATTGATGAGACTGTTTTTCACAGCCACCTGTGCACCCATCGTTTTCCCGACCCGGAACTCATGATCCGTACCAGTGGTGAAAGCCGTATCAGTAACTTCTTACTCTATCAACTCGCGTATTCCGAACTTTATTTCACTCCTACGCATTGGCCCGATTTCCGCAGAGCGCAATTCCTGCAGGCCATTACAGATTACCAGCAACGGGAGCGGAGATTCGGAATGATCAGCGAACAAATACAATCAACAAAATAATGCCTCAAGCCAGTAAGCAGCTTTTCCTGATTACCCTGATCATATTGTGCCCCTGTGTGTTCAGGGCCAAGGCACAGATCGCTATGCCCTCC
>DATJDO010000297.1:0-3442 GCA_035497375.1 Chitinophagaceae bacterium
CCTTGATCTTATTGTTACCTGTAGTTTCCGGTTCAGATTTTACATATTTTGGATGGCTGTTCTCATTGTAACAACGGGAATCAACACACTACTATGAACATCTGCCGCTCATTCAAAAAGCTCTATTGTCTCATCCTGTTCCTTTTATTCCTGGTTTACCAAAGTCAACCAGCCGCTGCTCAAACTACGCTTTTGGCGCAGCAAAATTTTCACAAACTGAACGATGCCTACCGCACAGGGAACGTATCAGCAAAAGAATATTTGAGCAATGCTATTAAACTGACATCCAGGTGCTGGGAAAACGGCGTTCATTTTAAAACACAGGAGCTCACAGACCTGCTGAGCCTGTATAAGGAATTGGCCTGGAGCAAAAAGGAACATGGTGCTGCGCGGTTGGATTACTATAATGCGTTCATCAACAATGCGCATGTACTGGGCCAGACGGGGGCCGCCATGTACTATGCCGACAAGCGCTCCCAGGTGTCAAAACAAAATGGTGATCCATTTTCTTTGACAACAGACTATCTGAAAATCCAGATTTTTGCAGAACAGGAATTATACAATAAGGTCATTGCCATCTATGAGGCAGACAGAGCCTATATAGAAGCTTTACCCCAACAGTTAATAAGCGGCAAAACTGAGTTTGTCGAAGGAATGAATGCTGTCAGTATGTCGTCAGAAGTTATTGATGCTTATATCCAAACCAAGGATACAGCAGCTGTTTATCAAACTGCGCGCCTGGCCGAGCAGATTAGTGCTGCATTGAAGCAAATCTATCCGCTCAGCAGGCAATCCATGCTCGGCAATGATTTTTATACGATCCTGAGAAGGTACCAGATTGCCCTGTTCGAGGGCAGAAAAAGTGATGCCGGAATGCTGCTGGATAGCATGCAGGCTGTAAAAAACGGGTATAAAGATCAGGAAGCGGCCTACGTGGACCTGACGCTATTTCAATCTAAGATAGATTACTTTCTTTCCCAAAAAAACCAGGATAGTGTGCAGCTGTATATCATGAAGTTCGAATCGCTTCCGGTACTTATTCAAAATCAAAAGGCGGTGATTGATGAGTACAAAGCAAACCTGTATGCCTTGCGCGGTGATTTTTATGGGAGCAGCAATTTTCTGACGGCTGCTCTGTCCGGTGAAAGAAAAGCGAAGACAGCGCTGATGACAGAAATGAACAATTTGCTGTACGCTTACACCGAAGCTGAAAACAGCAAAATCGAACTTCAGCAATCAGAGAAAGTCAAGCAGCAACGAACACTTTGGCTCGTGATTATTTCAATTTTTTCCACCCTTATTGTCATGGCAATCTACCTGACTATGGGCTACCGGAACAGGAAGGCCCGGTCACAGATTAAAGCCCTCAACGCTGCCGCCAACATGCAGATCATTGCCATGGAAGAAGCCAAACACCAGGCGGTAAGAGCGGAACAGCAGCGACTGGGACAAGATCTCCATGATGGACTTTCATCGACCATCGCCGCTATCAGGTATCAACTGGAGGAACTTGCTATAGACACGGAGGATATAGCCTTAAAAAAGAGGTTGAACAAACTGCAGACCGAGACGGCAAGTGTTTACGAAGCCGTAAGGGGAAAAAGTCACGATTGGTATGCTACCGCTGATGAAAAACAGGAATTTGTTTTTGAGCAGCAAATCAGCTTGCTTGTGGACAGCGCCCTGCCTGAAAATCGCTACACTAAAACCATTCACATTGATGACCACTCCATGATTAATGTGGATACGGATATACGGATCACCTTACTCCGGATCATCCAGGAAGGAGTCACCAATATCATCAAACATGCCAAAGCAAAAAACGTGAACATCCTGATCTACAGGGAAACGGATAAGCTTGTCCTGACGGTCAGTGATGATGGCGTCGGCATGGCAGAGCAGAACGACAAAGGCAAACAATCAACAATGGGCCTGGAGTCAATCAGAAGGAGAGTCGGATATATGAATGGCGAAACAAAAATAGTTTCGGATACAAAAGGAACGGAAATCACGATCACTATTCCGGTAGCTCCGCCGAAAACGTACTAATGACAAAATCATCCTCAAACGTCGCGCCACGGGATGTCCTATGAAAAATGGCGGACAGCGGTGGATGATTATACCAAAGACGCTGCATTGAAAGCGAAAAAGGTATTGGATAAATCCCTACGGAATGACAGCGTATACAGAACAGGATTTGCACTCCTGTTGTCATCCCGCAGGGATCTATAAAACAATTAACGCTGAGGTGTTGCAATGGGCATCCCAAAGTAGCAATCAGCAGGAAAGATATCCTGACCTGAGCATTCCTTTCTGAGCTTCACTATACCGGAGTGCGGGTCCACCTTCGTTGTCGTTCGGCATACTCTCAGACGCGACCTGTAGAAATGCTTGTTGGCGGACGGGCAAACTAAGCTACTCTACGTCCAGACAAAAGCGTAGAAACGCTACTCTATTTTTAAACTGATACCGCAATGGTCAGACAAACCATACTCAATGGCTTCAGGATGCACATGAGCACAGTAATCATTATTGTCACTATCCGAATACCAATAGTCATATAAACTGCCAGCTCTCGTTGTTCCCCCTGGACTGAAAACTCGGGGCGCCCACTGCGCCGGATCTACATCCATCCCTTTCTGGTAGGTCCTGTATGGCTTACGTGCAGC
The DNA here is from genome assembly GCA_035497375.1 of Chitinophagaceae bacterium. Taxonomy (GTDB): domain Bacteria; phylum Bacteroidota; class Bacteroidia; order Chitinophagales; family Chitinophagaceae; genus Rurimicrobium. Next base: position 2,670 of record DATJDO010000297.1, read on the forward strand.
CCTGTTTCTGAAATTTAGCGGAGGGCGCGCATTAAAATCTCCACCTATAAAAACCGCAACACAATCTTCTTCTTCTTTTATTTTATGTAGGTATCCCGGAATCATGAGATGTTCATAAACTCTGATAGCACCATTTGTATAGATATTGTGCATAAAGGCAAAAGCCACATTTTCCCCATTGTCAGCTCTTACTATTGTATACACTATATATCGATGATCCGCAGATGCATGTTCAGGAAGCTTATCGCACCATTTCTCAATTTCCTCAACATCCGCATCCATGTCAATGCTATCTATCTCTATTCTTCTACTTAACATGCTTTTATATACTCTTCCTATTGCCATTATAGTCATTGTTTCATGAACTCCAATAGAGGTATATTCACTACGTCCGCCTACAGCACTGATGCCACAGCAGATATTAAATATCTGAGGGTTCTGCGAACGGAGCAAAACGCTATGTAGGTCTGGCATTACTCCATTCACAACCCCGTTGTTGGTGATCTCTGTTAATCCGGCTATTTTTATCTCAAAGTTGCGACTGGCAGCAGCAAAACCCAAGACATAATTTGCGACATCAACTCTGAACTCATTGCCTCCCCCAAAAGTCCGCATGTTCTGATGAAATATAACTGTTGGCATATGTGAAACGACTTTTACTTTATGACTCTTTTTGCTGGTGACTTCTTGCTTACATTTTGTTTAAGGCGTTCCTTATTACCCTCTTCTTTTTCTTTATGCGGATATTCAAGCAGCATACTTGCGGCTAAGCC
>DATJDO010000298.1:0-7057 GCA_035497375.1 Chitinophagaceae bacterium
TCAACCAGGCCGTGGCCGTTACCGGCAGGCTGAGCAGTAATAATCCCAACCTGCAGAATATACCCATCCGTACCGACCGTGGCCGCGAAATCCGCAAAGCCTTTATCCCACGCGATGCAGACCATGTGCTGATCTCTGCCGACTACTCACAGATAGAGCTGCGGATCGTAGCGGCGATCAGCGGCGACGAGCGCATGATACAGGCCTTTAAAGACGGTAAGGATATCCACACCGCTACTGCCGCCAAAGTGTATGGTGTGGAAGAAAGCGCGGTAGATAAAACCATGCGCCGCAACGCCAAGGCGGTGAACTTCGGCATCATCTACGGGCAATCGGCTTTCGGCCTGGCAGAGAACCTGGGAATTTCCCGTACGGAAGCGAAGACAATTATTGATGCCTACTTCGAACAGTTTTCCGGCATCAAAAATTACATGAACAGCACGATCAACTTTGCACACGAGCATGGTTATGTACAAACCCTGGCCGGCCGCAAACGCTGGCTGCCGGATATTGTCAGCGGCAACCAGGTGGTTCGTGGTTATGCCGAACGCAATGCCATCAACATGCCGATACAGGGTACCGCAGCCGATATGATCAAGCTGGCGATGATCCGCGTACACAAAGCGCTGAAAGCAGAAAAACTATTGAGCAAAATGATCCTTCAGGTACACGATGAGCTGGTTTTTGATGTGCCGAAAGCAGAAATCGATACCATGCAGCAACTCATCGTACGCGAAATGGAAAATGCAATGGTACTGCCCAACGGTGTTCCGGTAAAGGCAGAAAGCGGGATGGGTGACAACTGGCTGGAAGCACACTAAATTAATGAATAACTGATAATGAAAAAATGGAAAAAGCCATGGTGGGCTTACTGCAGCTATTTTGCTGTTGCTGCTTTTATTACTGGTAAAATCCTCATGGACAGGTATGAAACCCTGGGCATTGTGATTTTCCTGTCTGGTGTTCTTTTTTCATTCCTCTATTTCTTCAATAAAGCAGGAAATAAAGATGCAACACTCTAGCAGCGTAATGATACCCTGAAAATTTACTTATTAAATGAACAACAAAATTTACTACCTCGCCACCTGCTCTACCTGCAAACGCATCATGACAGAGCTGGGCATCACTGCAGATAACTTTACCCTGCAGGATATCAAGACAGAGAAGATAACCGCCAAGCAACTGGATGAAATGAAAGCGCTGGCCGGCAGCTACGAGGCCCTGTTCAGCCGCCGCTCTATGCAGTATGCCGCTATGGGGCTGAAGGATAAAGCGCTGACAGAAAAAGACTACCGCCAGCTCATCCTCGATGAGTATACTTTCCTGAAAAGACCCGTAGCCATTGTTGGTAAAGAGATCTTTGTCGGCAATACAAAAGCAGTAGTGGATGCCTTAAAAGAAAAGATCACTGCTTAATTCGCCGAAAATACTATCTTGATCTTATGGAAACAGAACAACAAACGGTACCGGTCCTGGACGCAGAGGAAATAAGGGTGATCGGTGCATTGATGGAAAAATCGAAAACCACACCGGAGTATTACCCGATGACCATCAACGGTCTCACGGCAGCCTGCAACCAAAAGACCTCGCGCAAGCCGGTCGTCAATTATGATGAAGCCACTATTGTACAGATACTGGACCGCCTGAAAAGAAAAGGCCTGGTATCTACGGCAACCGGTAGCGGTATCCGCAGCACTAAGTATAAACACAACCTGGCACTGAAGTTTCCGTTTACACCGGACGAACTGGCCGTACTATGCCTGCTGTTCCTGCGCGGCCCGCTGACCCCCGGAGAGCTCAACAGCAACTCCGGCCGCCTGTATGAATTTGATTCTTTGGAAGAAGTACAACAGGTATTGGAAAAACTGTCTGCCGGCGAAACGGTATTTGTCAAACAATTGCCCCGACAGTCCGGCCAGAAAGAGATGCGCTACATGCACCTGTTTGGTAGTGAAACGCTGATCGAAGAATACCTTGCAGAACCGGAGGCACCTGCTAAAGTTTCCACAGAATTGGAACTGCGCCTCAGCGCGGTAGAGCTGGAACTCGCAGAACTGAAGGCAGCATTCAACGCCCTGATGAAAGAGTTGAATGGGTAACAACTATCGCATGGATCATTCTATCATTATACGGCATACACAAAAGCTGATTCAACTCACAGCAGAAGAACAGGAGTACTTCTTGTCCCTCCTGCAGGAAAAGCGACTGGCTAAAAAGTCTTTTTTCCTGAGGGAAAATGAGGTGTGCAACAGCGTGGCCTTCGTGCTGTCCGGCTGCCTGAGGGCCTACTCCGTAGACGAGCAGGGTATAGAACACATCCTGCAGTTTGCCCCCCAAAACTGGTGGATCACCGATATGTTCAGCGTATTGAGCGGTAAGCCTGCACACCTGAATATCGATGCCCTGGAAGATTCGGAAATACTGGTACTTGGTAAAAAAGAACAGGAACAGTTATACCTTGACGTTCCCAAATTTGAACGCTATTTCCGCATACTCATCGAAAACTCTACCGTGGCCAGCCGGCAGCGGGTGCTGGACAACCTGGAGCTCAGCGCAAAGGAACGATACGCTAAGTTTTGCAGCACCTATCCTACATTAACCAATACGATACCGCAAAAACAGGTAGCCGCTTATATCGGCGTTACCCCGGAATTCCTGAGTAAAATGAAGGCCGAATACCTGCGTGAATTGTAGTGGGATTCAGCGCCTGATCCGGTAAAACGCGGCTGTACCATCTTCTGTATCTGTGATCACTGTTTTCTCGATATCCTGGCTGCAGGAACCGGACACTATTTTCCCGCGAAAATTGTTTTCATAAACAATGCTGCCGTCGGTAAGCTGCCGGCTTGTGTAGTGGAATGCCCTGCGCCGGTCATCACCTATACCCAGCTCCAGGTATGCCCTGTGTACCGCCAGCTTTCCTTTTATTTTCCTGATCCGGACACTAGTATCGGCCTGATCAACAGAAAGCACAAATTGATAATCCCCTTTCCGGTTGATCAGTACAGAGTCGGTGCCGGTATGCCGCATCGTTTGCTCCTGTCCAGATCGCTCAAAACGGTCCACGATAATTTTCATTGAGCCGGCAGGGGGGCCGCTGAGCTCTTGCCCGACGAAAGCCAATGCCGGTATTGTTGCCGCAGAGTCCAGCAGTTGCTGTGGCAATGCAGTTCCTGTACGGTGCTTTGTATAGCGCAACTGCCAGCGTTTTTCTTCCAGTGGTATCTGTGTCTGGCTATAGACAAACACAGATGTTACCTGTACCAGTGCGCCGCGCCCTGTGTACGAAAAGCGGGTGTCCGTTTGCCGCACACCATCATTCCTGCTGATCGTGCGCAGCAGTCTTTTTTTCCTGCTGAAATAAAACGTACGCAGGCTGTCGGTATAATTGTCGGCCCTTCCATACCGTTTGTTCAACACACTGATGCTACGATTCCTGTTGGTATAGCTGTACTGTTTCCAGTCCAGGGTATCATAGCTCAGCCCGGCTGCGCTATGATTTTCACCGGACCTTAGGTACTTGATGATGAACGCTTCTGTCAGAAAGCCTTTCCGGTATTTTTCAACATGCACCTGGTTGATCAGCAGGTTCGTATCCGTCACCAGGCTGTCTGGATAAATTTCCACCATGGTTATTTCCTTTGCCTGCTTTTGTTTGGCCACATCGTTGTAAAACTGGTAGTAGTGTGCTGTTGCCCGTTTGACCGACAGCAGGTAAAACTGTTCTTTGGGCAGGACGTATGCTTTCCGGAAATAAACAGGATCGTTAGGCGCAATAGTTCGCTGGGCATCCGCCTGCGGACACAGCAACAAGCAACCTATCAGCAAAAAAACCTGTTTCATTACGCTATACCAAATATAACGATTTTCACAGGGTTTTGATTTGCTGTTTAGAAACGGTAAGGTTTAACCGGCTTGCTATGAGTCATCTTGTATCACCGGCGTAGGTGTCGATTCTTTGCAGCCGGGCGTAGGCCACGTTGTCTCTTGCATAGCTTTTGCGTAATGGCAAGGACGCGTGGTACCATTGACAACTCAAGAACGCTTATTCGATAACAATCCTTTGTCTCGCAGCGTTTCCATCTTCGTCTGCAAGTTCGAGGATGTACATGCCGGGAACTGTATTTACATTAATGCCTGCGCTGCCATTATTGAACAGTACAGTTTGCTTATAGACAGAACGGCCGAGCAGATCATAGACTGTAGCACGTACAGATCCCTGCGGGATGACAGCAGTGGAGGTGATGGTCAATACTCCGTTTGACGGATTCGGAAATACACTGAACATATTATTGGTATTCCATTCTTTCATGCCCAATGGCACTGTCTTCACAGTTACCGTATCACTTTTGGACAGACCGCATATGGTCTGCACGACCACATAGGTATCTACTGTGCCAACAATAGCCGAACCCTTCACGCTGATCACCGCACCACTATCAATGAGCGCACCTTTGTAATACCACTTACAATCCAGGCCCTGTGCGGTAGTATCACCTACACGACCAATTTGTACCGATTTACCCGGCTCAGCATGACTATCCTTTCCTGCATCAGCTTCCAGGTCAATCGGGATTACGCTTACATCGTCGAATAAGTAATAGGAGTATTTGTCAAAAAATCCCCATGTATTGCCAATGGCAATTATATCGGTATTAGGAAAAAAGTTTCCCACGGTGATATGGGTTTCGTTCCCGGTAGCGACAAAGCTGCCTTCTATTTTTTGCCAGTACATGGTATCATCTACCACCTTAGTTGTAAATATTTGAGGTGTTACATCTAAAATCTCATTGCCAGGCGTATCACGATAATTAATGCCTCCATTGTCTACATATGCTCCAATTTTATCATGTGCATAGCCTGATGCTTCTGCAAGATTTATCCAAAAAGACACACAATAAGTTTTGCCTGCTTCCAGCGGCTTATGGAAACGTCCTTGGAAATAATCGCGCCATGTTTCAAATAGCCCCCCAGGTGGAGGAGGTGTTCGATCATAATACAGTCCTGCTCCTACCATTGCGTTTCCGGTGTGTGGATACTGATAAAAACGCGTGCTTAGCGGTATTTCAAATCTCGTATCCGGAGGAGTACATGCAGCAGTATAGTGTTCCGGTGCAATAACACGGTCGATCCCATCTGTATCCACGGCATTGCTCCAATATCGACAAAACTTAATGTTTCCATTGTAATCGGGGCATTTGCTATATTCTTCGAAGCTTGGGTTCTTTACAAAGTTTACCTGTGCAAACGCTATGGCATTTGCACAGGTAAATAATAAAATTCCAATGAACTGCTTCATCTTATCTGACGTTGAATTTTAAGCAGACTACTTTATGCTGCTCATCTGTGAGACACACCAGGTAAAATGTGCCGGGCCTTTGCAGCCGGGCGTAGGCCACGCTGTCTCTTGCATAGCTTTGTGTTTAGCAAAGGACGCGTGGTGCCGCTGACTATTCCCGAATATTATTCGATTACGATTCTCTGATGAGTGACATTATACGCACCGTCTGCCAACGCAACAACGTATACTCCGGGCGCTGCTTGTACGCTTAGGGTTGCAGTACCATTTTTAAAATCGAGCACTTGCTGATGAACCATACGACCTAGCATATCATACACAACAGCACGTACAGATCCCTGCGGGATGACAGCAGTGGAGGTGATGGTCAATACTCCGTTTGACGGATTCGGAAATACACTGAACGTATTATTGGTATTCCATTCTTTCATGCCCAATGGTACCGTCTTCACCGTTACTGTATCGCTTTTAGAAAGACCGCAGATGGTCTGTACAACTACATAGGTATCCACCGTACCGACAATAGTAGAGCCTTTAACACTAATGACCGCACCACTATCGATCAGCATTCCTTTATGGTACCATTTGCAATCCAGCCCCATTGCTGTGGTATCACCCACACGACCGATTTGCACGGACTTGCCCGGCTCCGCATGGCTGTCTTTGCCCGCATCAGCTTTCAGGTCAATGGGAACAACCGCTACATCATCGAATAGGTAGTAAGAGTATTGGCGGGAAAATCCCCATGTATTGCTTATGGCAGTGATAGCAGTATTAGCAAAAAAATTACCCAGCGTAATATGCGTTTCATTGCCTACAGCCACAAAACTGCCCTCTATTTTTTCCCAATGCATGGTGTCATCCATTACTGTTGCCGCATACACTTGCGGTGTAACATCCAGTATTTGATTTCCCGGAGTATCGCGGTCATTGATATCACCATTGTCCACATAAGCCCCTATTTTATCCTGGGCATAGCCAGCCATTTCAGCTAAATTCACCCAAAATGAAACACAGTAGGTTTTACCAGCCTCTAAAGGCCGGTAAAACCTTCCCTGGAAATAATCGCGCCAGGTATCAAATAAGCCGCCAGGAGGAGGGGGGGTTCGGTCATAATACAGTACAGCACCAACCATTGCATTGCCGGTATGTGGATATTGATAAAAACGTGTATTTGTTGGTATATTAAAATTCATATCAGGTGGCACGCAGGCAGAAGTATAATGTTCTGGTGCAATCACGCGATTTATTCCGTCTGTATCTACGGCACAGCTCCAGTACCGACAGAAATTGATATTGCCATTGTCATCCGGGCATTTTGTGTACTCTTCAAATGACGGATTCTTAACAAAGTTTACCTGTGCGAATGCGACGGCATTTGCACAGGTAAACAATAATATTCCAATGAACTGCTTCATCTTACTTTACATTGAATTTTAAGCAGGTAACCTTGTGCTGCTATGTGCCGGGCCTTTGCAGCCGGGCGTAGGCCACGCTGTCTCTTGCATAGCTTTGTGTTTAGCAAAGGACGCGTGGTGCAATTGACTATTCCCTAAATCTTATTCGATAACAATTCTTTGTCTCCCAGCGTTTCCATCTTCGTCTGCAAGTTCGAGGATGTACATGCCGGGAACTGTATTTACATTAATGCTTGCGCTGCCATTATTGAACAGTACAGTTTGCTTATAGACAGAACGGCCGAGCAGATCATACACTGCAGCACGTACAGATCCCTGCGGGATGACAGCAGTGGCGGTG
>DATJDO010000299.1:0-2539 GCA_035497375.1 Chitinophagaceae bacterium
AAAACAGCTTTGGTACCGGTTTTAAATGCCGTTAAGCTTTCAGGATAACAAAAGGTCTGCACCGGCAATGTCCTTGTGCCCAGTACTACAGAATCGTTAAACTCTTCGTAGTTGGTTGTGGCCAGGCATACCAGGTAGCTCACGATGGGGTACCTATGTTTCCAGTGTGTGATCGTCTGTGTACCGTCTGCAGACAAAAGCGCACTTTGCCGGAGGCCGTTTGAAATACCTTTATATGCCTTGGGGCTTGTGATGATGATATCTATAGAGTCGATCTTGTCATCCAGTGTATTTTTACAGGGCCACCAGTCGCGGGCACCGTAAGGTTCGCTGAGCGTCCACAATACCGGCACACCGTTATGATAGCTGGCCGTAAAGGAACCAAAACCGGTATTGCGTGGTACGCCGTGGTATTGCACCTGTACGGAGTCGGTTACAGATGAAGATATCGTTGTGCCCAGGTCGATCTCTACGGTATGGCCTTTCCGAGCAAAACCGAGCGGCACACCCTTGCGCATCACTTTATCTACGATCATGATGCTATCCAGGTCAAAAACCACGGAACTAATGGTTGTTTTTGGCCGGAAATAGGTCGTTACCGTTCCTGAAATAGCCCTTATTGCCGGGTCAACGGTCCATTCACAGCGGTGATACACCACATCAATCAGTTCTGAACCCGTTTTTTTATAAAAAGCGCCCATCAGCTTTCTTTCCTGCCGCAGCATTTCCATGCGTGCGATATTATTGACCTGCTTGCACTGGTCTTCTGAGCTCTGCCCTGAAGCAACACCGGCCAATAGTGTACAGAAACATAAAAAAAGCGATAAATAGCGGTATAACATCAGGTATCAGTTAAAGCGGAATGCTTAAAAGTAAGCAAACAAGACTTAAATCGTTATTAAAATGGAAACGGGGAAGGCCTTTGCTCAAGAATAAGTATTTTTGTTGCACTACCAATTTTGATACTATCCTATGCGGCATACCGGCATCGTCTTTATACTTTTATTTCTTGGCCTGTCTGTACAGGCACAGCAATCGCGCAGCGAACTTGAAAAGCGCAGGCAGGCTATTGTAGAATCCCTAAAAGAAACCCAGGCCCAGCTGGAAGCGACCAAAAAGGACCATAAAGCTACCATGAGCCAGTTGAATGCGCTGCAGGCCAAGCTGAATGCCCGGGAAAGACTGATCCGCAATATCAACCAGGAAATGGGCAACCTGGACAATGACATTAAAAACTCCTCTTCTGAGGTGCAGACCCTACGCGGCAACCTGAAGGTGCAGCAGGAACGCTACGCGCAATCTGTCCGCTATGCTTATGCCAACAGGAGCTCATACAACACGCTGAGCTTTATTTTTTCTGCCAAAGACTTTAACGATGCCATGCGCCGTATGAAGTACATGAAGCGGTACCGTGAATACCGCAAGAACCAGGTAGACGAAATACGCAGCACGCAAACAAAGATTGAGCAGAAGATCAATGTACTGAGTACCGTAAAAAACCAGAAAGGACAACTGCTTTCTGCAGAAGAACAGCAAAAACTGGCGCTGCAGGAAGAAAAAAATGAAACCAACAAGGTCGTAGAAGAGCTGAAAGGACGCGAGAAAGAACTGGTGGCCGACGTGGAAAACAAAAGGAAAGTAACCAAGCGCATCGACAACGCCATCAGTGAAGCGATCCGGAAAGAGATCGAAATTGCACGCAAAAAAGCGGAAGAGGAAGAAAGGAAAAGAAGGGTCGAAGAAGAGCAGAAAGCGGCTGCACTGGCTGCTGCAAAAGCTGCCGCCAACAACCCGAATACTTATGGTAGCGGGCCCAATAAGGTGATTCTGGCCGGTGGCAACAAAACGGAGCCTGCTACTACAGCCCCGGCGACAACAACCACACGACCCAATACTACTGCCGGAAAACCTGCAGCAAACAATACAGGCGGTGCTCCTGCGACCTACAACCCCGTAGCCGCAACGGTAAAACCTTCGGAAGCCCCAACCCGTACCAAAACCACGTATACCCCCTCCACGACCCCTGAAGTAGCAGAATTGTCTAAAGGCTTTGAAACCAACAGGGGTAAGTTACCCTGGCCTGTAGCCAGCGGCGTGGTGATTGATGCTTTTGGAAAACACAAGCATGCGATCGCAACAAAAGTAGAGGTGGACAATTCGGGAATCGATATCCAAACCAGCCCCGGAGCCAAAGCACGGGCTGTTTTTGACGGAACAGTGAGCAGTGTGATGAATATAGCAGGTGCCGGGCAGACAGTCATCATTAACCACGGTAAATACTTTACTGTGTATTGCGGCCTTAACGGTGCGAACGTCAAAAAAGGAGACCAGGTAACGACAAAACAGATCATCGGTACGGTGGGCAACAATGAAGACGGCGTGGCGGTGATGAACTTCCAGGTGTGGAAAGGCGGTGATAAAATGAACCCTTCCGGCTGGATAGCACCGATGTAGGCACAATCACTGATTTGCTTACCTTTGCAGCCTCAAATAGTATAGATGACCGATAACAATCGCTATAACCTTCGTGGTGTCTCTG
>DATJDO010000300.1:0-5466 GCA_035497375.1 Chitinophagaceae bacterium
CGCCTTCACCTATGACGGTATTGATACCATGCTCTGCACGTTGCAGCAGGCTGTAGCAGGCCGAACGCTGCAGCACGTCTTCGATCTGCTCATCAGTGGCCTTAGGGTTCACAAACAAAAGATTCTCTTTAATGGTGCCGGAAAACAATTGCGTGTCCTGGGTCACAAAGCCGATCTGGTGGCGCAACTCATCGAAGTCGATCTCGGTACCGCGGATGTTATTGTAGTAAATGACTCCTTTCTGCGGTTGGTACAGGCCAACCAGCAATTTCACCAGCGTTGTTTTACCGGAACCTGAGGGCCCGACAAAGGCAACGGTTTCGCCTTTACGGATATCGAAGGAAATGGATTCCAGGGCCGGATGAGATGCGGTTTGGTGCTTAAAGCCAACCTGGTCGAAACGCAGGGTATCAATATGATGGATGGCTACAGGATTTGCCGGTTTTACTTCCGCAGGACGGGCAAACAGTTCCTGGATGTTGTTCAGTGAAGCCTCTGCCTCCCGGTAAGAAAGGATTACATTGCCCAACTCCTGTAAAGGCCCGAAAATAAAGAAAGAGTAAAATTGCATCGTCAGCAGCTGTCCGATGGTGATGGTTTTACCGAACACGAAATACAGGAGCGCGAACATAATGCACTGCTGCAGGAAGTTGACAAACGTACCTTGTACAAAACTGACCGAGCGGATGCTTTTTACTTTGCTCAATTCCAGTTTCAGGATTTTAAACGTCGTGGCATTCAGCCTGCGGATCTCCTGCTGGGTCAGACCCAGACTTTTCACCAGTTCAATATTCCGCAGCGACTCCGTGGTGGAACCCGCCAGTGCATTGGTTTCCTTCACAATATTTTTCTGTATTGTCTTGATCTTCCGGCTCAGCACACTGGTCAGCCAGCCCAGTATCAGCGCACCGACAAAGTAGATTGCCGGCAGCAGGGGGTGCAGGGAAAAGGCATAGATCGTTACAAAAACGATGCCGACAACGGTAACAAACAACACGTTCACAAAGCTTGAAATGAATTTCTCACAATCCGTTCTCACTTTTTGCAGGATAGACAGCGTTTCCCCGCTGCGCTGATCTTCAAAGTCCTGGTAAGGCAACCTCAAGGCATGGCGCAGGCCATCCGTATACAGGCTCGCGCCGAACTTCTGGATGATCACATTCACCACATAATCCTGGAAGGCCTTGGCAATCCGGCTGACCATGGCCACGCTGATAATCATGCCCAGGGCCCACAATACACCCGTAAAATATTGGTCGCGGGTCCAGGCATCCGGCTGCTTGCCGTATTTGTCGATAATATAATGCCCCAGTATATAGGGATTGAGCAAGGAGAACACCTGGTTGACAGCGGCCAACATCAAGGCTATAAAGATGAGCATTTTGTATTTGCCCAGGTAGGTAAGAAGAAGTTTCAAATTTGTCTGTTTTAAAAGAAGATGCAAAAGTCGTGAGATAATCGAATACCAGATTCATTTTTTTTTAAATCCGGCATTCATTCTGTCTATATTAACACTATACTAAATCGAACAAAAGTTAGACTACCCTATCTTTTAAATAAGTACTTTTGTAACAAATCAGTGCCAGCCTATGCCCCATAACACCGCCGACAAGTCCCTGAGTGAAGTGCATCAAAGCGTTGACCCGCTGAAAAAAAGAAGTGCATGGCGCAGGGCTCTGGCGTTTTTCGGTCCCGCCTACCTGATCAGCGTGGGCTATATGGACCCGGGCAACTGGGCTACGGACATTGCGGGCGGCAGTGCGTTCGGCTATTCCCTGATCTGGGTCTTGCTGATGAGCAACCTGATGGCCTTGTTACTGCAATCGCTGAGTGCCCGGCTGGGTATCGTACAGGGAAAAGATCTGGCACAATGCAACCGCTACTATTACCCGAAAAGCATCAATTTCATCCTGTATGTACTGGCCGAGCTGGCCATTGCCGCCTGCGACCTGGCCGAAGTGCTGGGTATGGCCATCGGGTTGAACCTGCTCCTGGGCATTCCATTGCTGGCAGGGGTCTGCATTTCCGTGCTGGACACCTTTTTGTTATTGTTCCTGCAACGCCTGGGCATCCGTAAACTGGAAGCCTTCATCATTGCCCTGATCGCTATTATCGGTTTGTGCTTCTGGATAGAAATGATGTATGTCAAGCCGCCACTGGGCGAAGTGGTGCGGGGTTTTGTACCCAGCCTGCCCAACAAAGCGGCCTTGTATATTGCCATTGGTATTATCGGTGCGACGGTGATGCCGCATAACCTTTACCTGCATTCCGCCCTGGTACAGACCCGTATCACCGGCACGGATAAAAAATCCATATTAAAAGCCATACGGTACAATATTGCCGACAGCGCCATCGCCCTGAACCTTGCCTTTTTTGTCAATGCGGCCATCCTTGTACTGGCAGCATCTGTCTTCTTTAAAGCAGGCATGCATGAGGTCGCTTCGATGCAGGAAGCCCATAAACTGCTGGCCCCCATGCTGGGCAACCAATGGTCTTCCCATTTGTTTGCCATTGCCCTGATTGCAGCCGGGCAAAGCTCTACGGTAACCGGCACACTGGCGGGGCAGATCGTGATGGAAGGTTACCTGCGCCTGCGGATCAACCCCCTGCTGCGCCGCATGATCACCCGCTTGCTGGCGGTGATACCGGCCGTAATTGTTATCCTGCTGAGGGGGGATAAAGAAGTAGATGCTATGCTGATCTTCAGCCAGGTGATCCTCAGCATGCAGCTGGCATTCGCCATCATCCCGCTGATTCACTTCGTCAGCGACAAAGTAAAGATGGGAGATTTTGTCATCAAGCCCTATGTACAGGTACTCAGCTGGACCGTTGCGATCATCATCATCGCGCTGAACCTGTGGCAGCTTTTTGAAAGTGGAACCGAATGGATCTCCAATACAGACAGCTTTTTCATCAAAGCGCTAACGGTGTTGTTTGTTGCAGGCTTTATTGTATTGCTGGGTATCACCACCTTTTATCCGCTGATGCTCAAAAAGCGGAAGCAAAACAGCATCAATATGCACCCGCACCGCATCGGCATCGAAGATATCGGGCAGGCCAAATCCTTTAACAACATTGCCCTGGCACTCGACTTCGGGGAACAGGACAAAGCGGTGATCGCCTACGCGCTCAAACTGGCGGAGCCGAACACTTCGTTTACCCTGATCCACATCGTGGAAAGCGCTTCTGCCAAAGCCATCGGCGAAGAAACACAGGATTATGAAACCAACGAAGACAAGCGTATCATGGATGAATACCTGCAACTCTTTGTCGCAAAAAAACTTCAGGCAAAAGGCCGTATCGGCTTCAACAACAGGGTCAAAGGAATCGCGGCCATTACACAGGAAGAGCAGGCCGACCTCCTGATCGTGGGCAGCCACGGGCACCACAGTATCAAGGACTTTATATTTGGGGAAACGGTGAATTCCCTGCGGCATAAGGTAAAAATACCGGTGCTGATCGCACAATAGTGCAGTGTGTATCTTTTATGCCCGCTCCTACACAACATGTAAACAGGCTATATTATTACCAATATCAAGAATAAAAAATTATCTTCACATAACCATGAAGATAATGAAATGCTCTACCCTGCTCCTGGTATGCCTGGGAGGAATACTCCACTCCGTATCTGCGCAGGAATTTGATTACACTTTTAGTGTCCGGGAGGTGAAATTCGGTGGGACCGGATCGATCAGCATCCGCGAAGATTCAACGGTATTGGTCTATACGAAAGCCAACTGGCATCAATCGGGGCACCGCGAACCGGCAGCATATACCAGCGGCAATGCACTATCAGCCAGTGCAAAATTTGAGATCAGTTGTGCCGCACGTCCTGACTCTGTATGGATACGTGGCTTCGGCTCAGATACCATGAATCTGCCGGCGCGTGTGGCCAAACCGGTACTCGATTCCGGCCGGTACACCTTCAATTATCCGCTCACTGCTGCAGACAAGGCCTTCCCTTCCGGCATTGTGAACTATTATGACCCATTCCGTATCAAATGGGAGGTATCGCTGGATAATTGTGCCCACTGGACGTATATTGATGAAACAGAGCACAAACTTTATGTAACGAAGCAGGCCCCGGTACCCGAGAATCCTTATTACCTGCATTTCCATACCTTACTGGAATTAAGCTGCAAAAATGCGAAGGGCCTGAGCGTGGATTCTGATATTATCCACGCTTGCTTTGAAGAATTTACAGACCATGAGGTGCTCAACTATAAAGGCCAGACCTTTACCTATTACGCTTACTCTATGTTTGGCGGCGCTAGCGATCTGCGACAATTATTCCGGCAAAAAGATGGCGTTTGCTATGCCTATGCCCAGTTTTTCATCGCTTTACTCAAAGTACAGGGCATTGCCCGGACCAACAACTACATCAACTTTTATAATGACCTATGCCCTGATCCCTGTGGTTATGCAGGTGGTATTATCGTTAAGAACTGGGACTTCGGGCCCAAGTCGGATACATTGGCCTGTCCCGGCTTCCCTTACCTGTATGATCTGGCTACCGAGTTGCCCGGCGCTCCGGGTGTGGGCACCCCCAACCCGGTGGTGTCCGGTTTTGCCAATCATCAGTTGGCCAAAATAGATGGCATGTACTACGATGCCTGTTACGGCATCAAGGCCAAAACGATGGCGGAGTACAAAAGGCTGGCGCTGGAAGGCTTTGTGGTCTATGATACGGCGAGAGCCCTGAACAGGTTTACCAAGGACCTGGACAAATGCGATTTTACCGAAACCGTGGAAACTTATTAAACTATGAAACGCTTTTTATTGTTGTTTAGCCTTGCATTGTATTCTTTCTGCGCAGGAGCACAAAAACCGGAAAGAAAGATCATTATTGACGGCGGCAGGTTTTACTACTTCACTGTTGACGAAGCATCCCAACTCGCTACTCTGGTATCCGGCAGACCCGGTCTTCCGCTCCACCAGGCAACAAGACAGGCTTTGCCCCTGGGCAGACGCACCTCCGCACCGCTTCAACCTTTGGCCTTTGACATAGGGCAGGAAAGCATTATAGCCGTCAACTGGATCAGGTACCCGCAGCAGCATCCTCTTTTTTCATTGAAAACCATCTCCCTGGCAGACAGCAGTAAATGGAAAATAAAAAATGAACAAGAACTGATCTTAAACAGTTGCCAGCAAAAAGATGTGACGATTTTCGAGCCCTGGAAAGTAATAATCGGCCGCAGCAATGTACTGGAGCAAACGTTCTTTGATCTGGCAAAACTGCAGGATGGAAGACTGGCTGTAGCCATCTGCAACAAAGGAGAACTGCTCTTGTCGCTCTGGGATGGCACTACATGGAAGACAGTCGGCAGTACGCCTGTTTCTTTTGATCACTATTTTTCACTCTTTACCGCCAACGGAAAGATCATGCTGCTGGCAGCGGACGGTTCTGTTTACCTCAATGATGAGCTTGCCGGCACTGATTTTAAACTGATAAAAAAGATGGCTATA
>DATJDO010000301.1:0-4648 GCA_035497375.1 Chitinophagaceae bacterium
CGCGTGTTTACGCGGCACGTACTGCAGCAGTACGCTGATGTATTCGAGCTGGTAGCAGAAGCCGATACCGGCAAGACTGCGATAGAGCAGATCAACCGCCTGCAGCCCGAACTGATCTTCCTGGACATACAGATGCCGGACATGGATGGGTTCGGTGTATTGGAGCAATTGCAGCACAAACCGATGGTCATCTTCCTGACAGCGTATCATCACTATGCCATCAAAGCCTTTGAAGCCAATGGTGTGGACTACCTGCTGAAACCTTTGCTGGGTGAGCGCCTGGAACACAGCATCCGTAAGCTGGAACTGCAATACCCGATGTGGCTGGCCGGCAAAGAGGGTATCGATCATGAACGCCTGCGCCACTGGGTCAGCGAAGCCGCAGCACCGGATCGCCTGAACAGGAGCATGACGGTAAAGCAGGGCAACAAGATGATCCTGCTTGCCCTGGATGAAATCGTTGCCTTTCAAAGCAAGGAAAAGTATACGGCCATCAAAACAAAGGACGGCCGCGAATTTCTCGACAACAAAAGCCTGGCCGAGCTGGCAGGCCTGTTACCGGACCATTTCCTGCGGATACAGAAAAGCGTGATTGTAAACACACATCATATCCTGCAGACCAGGAAGCATTTCAACCGGCGCTTTTATTTCTACCTGGACGATAAAGCCAATACCGTAGTACTGAGCGGTCATACATACGCCGGCGTGATCCACGACACACTGCTGGCGGGCAAGCTGTAGCTGAGCAGCAATACAAAAGCAAGCTCAGGGATCGTTCATTAAAGCTCTAGGTTTATTTTAATTATTTAATATTTTCCATATCTTTATATAAACTCCTGAAACACATGAAAACAATTTTGTACACCCTGCTGGCGGGCTTCCTGTTCAGCTGCTGCGCCTGCAGTAAAAAGTCGGGAGACGCTACACCTGACATTGCTATTCCGGATACCTGCGACGGCAGGTTCTATTACTATTGGGACCAAACCATTAACCTGGGCACTTATTCGGACACCCTCACTGTAGGATTCAGGCCCGGCACTACAGTAGCACAAATCAGAGCAACCCTGAAAAAATACCCCTTTGTAAAAGCTATCGATGAAGCAAAGCTGTCTGCTGCGCCAAAATTTGTGTTTGTTACCATAGGAGGATTTGCAGATTGTGCCATGGTGCTACCACTGATGCAGCGACTCAAAAACGATGAAAACATCACCTATGCCAATCAGTTGTTGTACCTGCGTAACGCCCGCAATAATACCCGGGAGGCATTGGGTCTTACTGATGAATTCGTGGTCGGTCTGAAAGACCCGGCAGACTTACCTGTACTGGAAGATTTTGCAAAAACAACGAACAGCAAAATCCGGGAGAAATCTACCAGTTATTATCTGCTTACTGTAGACAAATACAACACTAAAGATGCGCTGGAGATGGCCAATTATTTTCACGATAGCCGCTTGTTCTATTACGCCGAGCCTAATTTTCTTACTACAGTATCCCCGCTATAAAGGGAAGGAATCCGCTGACACATGGAACTGTCCGACATGCCCTTCGGAGCATGCTGGACGCCTGATAATACATATCTGCGATCCGGCCAGGAATGACTTATGTATAGATGCCCTGCCTTCTGCAGGCAGGCCTAATTAAACATTAACCATTATTCATTACCCATTATCCTCGCTCCACTGCGTTGCGCTTCGGAATGACAAATCCTACCCGTTAACAGGTCATTCAACATTAATCATTACCCATTATTCATCACCAACACCAGGTCATTCGTATTGACCATAGCGCCTGCATTCAGGATCAGCTCATCGATCACCGCATCTTTCACTGCGGCAACAGTAGTCTCCATTTTCATCGCTTCAATGACGAATAAGGGTTGGTTTTTCTTTACGGCTTCGCCTTTTTCCACCAGCACTTTCGACAGCAAGCCTTGTAGCGGTACAGCAATATGACGCTCGTTGCCTTTTTCGGCTTTACGGTTCTCGACCTTTTCGATCTTCACAGAACGGTCCTGTATCTCAATGGCACGCGCCTGCCCGTTTAGCTTAAAGAATACGGTACGGAAACCGTGCTCATTGACCGGGCCGATACCCGAAAGCCTGATCAGTAAAGTCTTTCCGGGTGCAATCTCTACGGTAATATCCTGGCGCAATTTCAGGCCGTACAGGAACACCAGGGTCGGCACAACGGATACGTCGCCGTATTCGCGGTAGAATTTCAGGTAGTCTTCAAACACTTTCGGGTAAAACCTGTAGGACAGGTAGTCCGTTTCTTTCAGGTCTTCGCCATACTTTTCGCGGAAGGCGGTCAGCTCTTTATCAAAATCGACTTGCGGCAAATGCTTGTTCGGCCTGTCAGAGAAAGGCTCTTTGCCTTTCAGGATAATGCGTTGCAGCTCTTTGGGGAATCCGCCGGTTGGCTGGCCGATTTCTCCCATAAAGAATTGCTGCACCGACTCGGGGAAAGAGATCGTATCGCCGCGCTGCAGCACATCTTCGGGGCTGATCTTGTTGGCGACCATGTACTGCGCCATATCGCCGACTACTTTAGAGCTGGGCGTTACTTTTACGATATCACCAAACATAGTGTTTACCGTACCATACATGGCTTTGATGTCTTCAAACTGCTCACCCAGGCCCAGGGCGATCGCCTGCGGCTTGAGGTTGGAGTACTGCCCGCCCGGTATCTCATGTTCAAACACTTCTGCGGTGCCGGCTTTCAGTCCGGACTCAAAGGGGTAATAATATTCGCGCACATTCTCCCAGTAGTTCGAATGCTGGTTCAGGGATTTGATATCGTACGGATTTTCCCGTTCGTGGAAGCGCATCATTTCCACAACGGCATTCAGATTAGGTTGTGATGTCAGTCCTGAAAGTGAACCCAAAGCGCAATCCACCACATCCACTCCTGCTTCGATGGCCATCAGGTAGCTGGCCGTCTGCAGGGAAGAAGTATCGTGCGTATGCAGGTGTAAGGGTATTTTTACAGTATCTTTCAAAGCCTCTACCAGTACTTTCGCAGCGTATGGTTTCAGCAGGCCGGACATGTCTTTGATGGCCAGGATGTGGGCCCCGGCATTTTCCAGGTCTTTGGCCATCTGCAGGTAATATTCCAGTGAGTATTTAGTACGCTTAGGGTCCAGGATATCGCCGGTATAGCACAAAGCCGCTTCTGCGATTGCACCGTTTGTCTTGCGCACCATTTCGATGCAGGGCGCAATGTTCTCCATCCAGTTCAGCGAATCGAAAATACGGAATACATCCACACCCGTTTCCCAACTGCGCTGGATAAAGCGTTCGATCAGGTTGTCCGGGTAGGCGGCGTACCCTACTCCGTTCGTACCACGGATCAGCATCTGAAGCAGGATGTTGGGCACAGCTTTACGCAGCTGTGCCAGGCGTTTCCAGGGATCTTCATTCAGGAAGCGCATGGCCACATCAAAGGTCGCGCCACCCCAGACTTCCATAGAGAAGGTTTGCGGATGTTGCTTTGCATAGGCTTCTGCAGTCTTCAGCATATCGTAGGTACGCATGCGCGTCGCCAGCAGCGATTGGTGTGCGTCTCGCAGTGTCGTATCGGTGTAGTAAATTTTACGCTCGCTTTTCAGCCATTGCGCGAAGCCTTCCGGACCAAGTTCGGACAGCTTATCCTTTGTTCCCGCCGGGTAAGCCGCAGCTGCATCAAAATCAGGAACAACGGGCTTTTGAAAGACTTTGGCATCGTCTTTAATCTTCACATCCGGGTTCCCATTCACGGTAATATCGGCCAGGAATTTCAGCATCTTGGTCCCCCTGTCCAGTCGCTCGGAGAATTTAAATAGCTCCGGGCGGCTCTGGATAAAGCCTACAGTGGCATTACCGGCAATAAAGTCTTTGTCGGTGACCAGGTTTTCGAGAAAGGGAATATTGTTTTTTACCCCCCGGATACGGAATTCCCTCAGCGCACGGAACATCTTCTGCGAGGCATCCAGGAGGCTGTTGCCCTGCGTGCTGACCTTTACCAGCATGGAGTCAAAGAACGGGCTGATCTTCATGCCGGCATAAGTGCTGCCTTCATCGAGGCGCACGCCAAAGCCTGCCGCATTCCGGTACGTGACCAGGGTGCCGTAGTCTGGTTTAAAATCGTTTGCCGGGTCTTCTGTGGTGATTCTGCACTGGATCGCAAAACCATTCTTTGGAATGGCCTGCTGGTCTCCCAGTCCGATCTCAGGATCGGAAAGCTTATAGCCACAGGCCACATAGATCTGTGTCTTGATGAGGTCGATACCAGTGATCATTTCCGTAACGGTATGCTCTACCTGTATACGTGGGTTTACCTCGATAAAGTAAATGTTCTGTGCCGCATCGACCAGGAACTCCACGGTACCCAGGTTATTGTACTGCACGGCTTTAGTAACTGCCAGCGCG
This sequence comes from Chitinophagaceae bacterium, assembly GCA_035497375.1. Taxonomy (GTDB): domain Bacteria; phylum Bacteroidota; class Bacteroidia; order Chitinophagales; family Chitinophagaceae; genus Rurimicrobium. Next base: position 4,407 of record DATJDO010000301.1, read on the forward strand.
TACTGGTACAGTTTTTCACGGGTTTCTGTACGCAAACCTACTGAAGGAGCCATCTCTACCACCTTCTGAAAGCGGCGCTGCACGGAGCAATCGCGCTCGTACAGGTGCACGGTGTTGCCGAAGTTATCGGCCGCAATCTGCACTTCGATATGCTTGGGGTCTGGTACAAATTTTTCGAGGAACAGCGTATCATCCCCAAAGGCATTCAGCGCTTCGCTTTTCGCTTCGATATACGCCGTACG
>DATJDO010000302.1:0-2412 GCA_035497375.1 Chitinophagaceae bacterium
GATCAAAGCAGACTGAGCATTAACCTGAACCAGTTTGCGAATGGCAACTACTTCGTCGTGGTACATGACAATAACAATGGCAAAAAGGGAACAGTTTCTGTTACCGTTGCCCACTAATTCAGATTGCTGAATTCTAAAGCGCCACCCTTTTTCAGGGTGGCGCTTTTTTTACGCCCTAGAAACTTCCTTGCAGAATGGGGTAAAGGCAATATTTTTACGGAGAAAAAAAATCAATTGTTTTGAAATCTGTACGGTTCTTCGGCTCCTGTTTTATGCTCCTGTTTTTCGTGATTTTGTCTGCGAAAGGCCAGAGCGATTCGGCAATAACGGCAAAAGGCCTGCAGGTGAGCCTGCTGACCTGCGGCACTGGTGCAGAGATTTACAGTGTATTCGGCCATACCGCGGTCCGTATTGTCGATAGCGCCAAAGGAACAGATATTGTCTATAACTACGGAACGTTTGACGGCTACGATGAAAATTTTGAAATGAAATTTATGCAGGGCAAACTGCTCTATTACTTATCGGAAGACGATTATCCCGATTTTATAGATTTCTACGGGGCCGACGGCAGGTGGGTTAATGAACAAGTGCTGAATATCGGGGAAACAGAAAAAAAGCAGATCCAGCAATATCTGACCATAAACCTGATGCCTGAAAACAGGGCTTACAAATATGATTTCTTTTTTGATAACTGTGCTACACGCATCAGGGATATTTTTACGCAAACGCATGGGGATGCCTTCCGATACCCGAATGTGTTGCCGGAGGGCAAAGCCTTGTCGTTCAGGGATATCATTAACCGGTACCTGGCTGCTAATGTATGGGAACGTTTCGGCATCAATATACTGCTGGGCAGTAAAATAGATAAGGCGATGACGAACAGCCAGATCATGTTTCTGCCCGATTATCTCAGCGATGGGGTAGGAGGGGCTACGCTGAATGGAAAACCCTATGCCGCTAAAGCACAACAGATTGTAGCGGGAGATAAAAATGTATTCCACCCGGATTACAGCCTGCAACTTGTTTTGTATAGTTTGTTGTTCGTGTTAGCCCTGGGTCTGTTTATCCCTCGTTTGCATTTGCTGGGAGCATTCCTGGCCAATTTTATGCTGATAGTGACCGGCTTGCTGGGGGTGCTGATCCTGGTGATGTGGTTTGGTACGGACCACCAGGCCTGCGCAGGCAATTTTAACCTGCTTTGGGCACTGCCAACCAACCTGATGTTTGTATTCCGGAAACGCCAGTACAAATACGCGCTTATTGCGCTGTTGCTGATTTTCGTTGCGCTGATCCTGCACGTAGCGGGTATACAGCAGCTCTTGCTGCCCGACATGGTGCCGCTGCTGCTCATGCTCGTACTGATCTTTGCTACAGCATATAAGAAATATAAAAATGTTCATGATGGAAAGAATCCGCTTACAGCATAAAACGTTCCGGCAAATCACCTATTATAAAACGGGCCACGGCCCTGTAATCCTGCTAGTGCACGGATTTCCGGCCAACAGGCACCTGTGGCGCCATATTGTACCCGGCCTTGCCCAGCATTATACGGTATTGCTTCCTGATTTTTTTGAGCAGGAGGGAGACTGGCAGGAGGAGGGATATACTTCTACGCATCAGTTGGCGAGGGGATTCCACGATATACTGGAGCATGAGCAGGTGGACCGTGTACTGATCGCAGGCCATTCTATGGGTGGATATATGGGGCTGGCATTTGCTGCGCTTTACCCGGATCGGCTTGCAGGACTTTCCCTGATCCATTCCTCCCCGGTAGGAGACGATCCGGAAAGGGCTGAGGGCAGACGGAAGACTGTTTCCATATTGGAAAAAGGCGGAAAAAGCCCCTTTCTGAAGAAAATGGTTCCCGCACTTTTTTCCGAGACTTTCCGTAAAACGGAACAGGAAACGGTAAGCCGCCAACTGGATGAAGCGCTGGAGGTAAATGACCAGGCCCTGGTCGCTTTTTATCGCGCCATCATGGAGCGTGATGCCACCACGGAAGTAACCCGTACTGCCCATTTTCCTGTACAAAATATTATCGGAAAAAAAGATACGCTGGCAAATATTACAAAAGAATTAGCACCTCAAAATCTTTCAAACGTTAACTTTGTAAGTATCTGCGAAGATGAAGCGCATATGGCTATGCTGGAAAATCCTGGGGCATTGCTTAAAGACCTGCTTCATTTCGCAGGGTATTGTTGGCACAGGTAGCTTTTATATAAAATGAAAACGATCACCAAATTCTTCCTGAGTTGTCTGCTGTTGTGCCTCACTGCAACAAATCTTTCATCGTTTGCTTCTCATATTGTAGGCGGGGAGATTACCTATGTTTGTTTGGGAGGAAACCGGTATAAGATCACCATTTCCATTTACAGGGATTGCCTGGGTGGTATTGCAGGCGCTATTACCGAA
>DATJDO010000303.1:0-4694 GCA_035497375.1 Chitinophagaceae bacterium
TGTACTTTTTCAGTCGATGCTCCCTGGGCTTCATCCAGTGCAGGTTTCATAATATTGATTTGCAACTGGGCTTCTCCCAGCTCCATTGCTTTACGCTCCAGTTGTTCTTTCAATTGTGCATTTTCGTCTTTACACTGCTGGTATTTTTCGACCAGGACTGCAACTTTCTGGTGCAGGATTTCCAATTCTTTCATTTACGATCTGATTTGTGCTTGTAATTTATTCTGGTAAGCGGTGATTAATTGTTGCATCTGCTCTTCGATCTCAGCGTCTGTAAGTGTACGGTCTGTGAGCTGGAAGGTATAATTAAGCGCATAAGATTTCTTATCCGTTCCGAGCTTCTCACTTTCGAAAACATCAAAGAGATCAAAAGCTTTTAAAGACGGCAATTGCAGCTGCCGCGTTACTTTCTGTACTTCTTCAAATAAAATAGTCTTCTCCAGCACTAGTGCCAGGTCGCGCTGTACAGCCGGGTACTTAGGCACTTCAGCGTAGCGGATCTTATTAGCCTGCATGGCTTTGCCCCACAGCTGCCAGTTGATCTCCGCATAGAACACATCTTGCCTGATATCAAAGCTTTTCAACCGGGCGGCATCTGTTTTAGAAGCAGTGCAGAGTTGCTCATTTTTCCATTTCCACACCAGTACATCACCACCTTCTACAGTGACAGTTACCTTATCGATACCGGCCACGGCCAGCAGGTTTGCGATGATTGATTTTATATAGTACAAGTTCGCGGCTTCTGCCTTCTGGCTCCATCCACCCTGGCGAACAGCGCCGGACACCCAAAGGGCCAGTACAGGCGATTCAACATACTGCCCTACCCCGCTGGTGCTGTACACGTTGCCTAACTCAAACAGAGCAAGGTCCTGGTTTTTACGATTCACATTATAATTGACCACCTCAAGCCCACACTCCAGCATAGAAGGCCGCAGCACATCCAGCTCACTGGTCAGGCTATTGATCATCCGCACCATTGGTGTTGCTTCAGGATAATACTTACTATTGGTGATGCTGTTTGTAACAATCTCCTGAAACCCCATACCACAGAGCACTTCAGCCATTTTTTCACGATACACCCGGTCATTCGGCATCGGCTTCAGCAGGGAAATATTCAGGCGTGACGGAATCTCTATCTGATCCAGGCCATCGATGCGCAGGATCTCTTCCACCAGGTCTGCGGGCAGGGTCACATCATTTTTATTTGATGGAACTTTTACTGTAAAACTGTCCACCTGTTCTGACTCTATTTCAAACTGCAATGCGGTCAGGATTTCCTTTATGGCTTCCGGTGTATAGGCTTTACCGCTCAGGGTCTGAATATAGTGGTAAGTCGTGCTGACACGTACCGGTTCTATCGCTTTCGGATATACATCCTGCACTGCCGAAGCAATTGTCCCACCAGACACTTCAGCAATCAGCGCTGCTGCTCTTTTCAACGCAGGCAGCACATTATTGATGTCCACACATTTTTCAAAATGAGTAGCCGCATCGGTACGCAGGCCATGACGCAGCGAGGTCCGGCGCACAGAGGCTCCTGAAAAATAGGCGCTCTCCAGGAAAATATTTTTAGTCTGGTCGGTCACACCGCTGTTGTTACCTCCGAATACTCCTGCAATACACAGACCTTTTGCCGCATCACAGATCATCAGGTCTTCGGCATACAGGGCACGCTCTTTATCATCCAGTGTAGTAAACTTTGTGCCTTCAGGCAGGAAGCGTACATGAATCTCTTCACCCTCAATTTTATCTGCATCGAAGGCGTGCAGCGGCTGACCAAATTCGTGCAATACAAAGTTGGTCACATCCACAATATTATTGATCGAACGGATGCCGATCGTATGAAGAGCAGCTTTCAGCCATTCCGGAGAAGGCCTTACGGTCACGCCTTCTATACTGATGCCGGCATAACGCAGGCAGGCGTCTTTGGCATTCTCGTCTATGGAGACTTTGATTCTTTGCCCTGGCACAGCCGAAAAGTCAACTGTTGTTTCCGGGGTTTTTACCGTATACTTTTTACCTTCATGGTGGCTGAGGTAGGCACACACATCGCGCGCTACACCGATATGGCTCATGGCATCGCTGCGGTTGGGAGTAAGGCCGATATAGACGGCCGTATCCGAAGGACCGATGTTGAAATAAATGGCCGCAGGAGTACCAATTACAGCATCTGCAGGCAAGACCATGATGCCGGCATGACTTTCGCCCAGGCCGATCTCATCTTCTGCGCAGATCATCCCTTTGCTTTCCTCGCCCCTGATCTTTGCCTTTTTGATTTCAAATGAAGCTCCGTTTGTAGGATGTACCATACACCCTACTGTAGCCACCACTACTTTTTGCCCCGCGGCAACGTTAGCAGCACCGCAAACAATATTCAGGGGCCTTTCGCCACCTACATCCACCGTTGTCTTCTTCAGTTTGTCTGCATTGGGGTGTTGTTCACAAGTCAATACTTCACCGATTACCAGCCCTTTCAGGCCACCTTTCACCGATTCGATCAGCTCTGTTCCTTCTACTTCCAGCCCAATAGAGGTCAGGATACGGGACAGCTCATCCAGGGAAAGCTCTTTCGGTAGATACTGTTGTAACCAATTATAAGAAATCGTCATTGAAACTCAAAAATTTTGCCAAAGATAACCCTTGCTTTTAGGAAATGATACCCGGATAGAAAAATGCTTTAACAAAAAGACGTTTCCACAGCGCAATGTGCACGCAGACTGTATAAGGTTCGTTTTACCTGTATAAATTGTGTAGCATTTCCCCGGAATGTGCATTCGCTATCAAAAATGTGCATATCTATCTAAAAAATGTGGATTTGATCTTAACAAAGCATTACCGCGTGTCTTAAAACTAAAAGTAATTTTTATTTCGGCAGGGACACTTTTGTTTCTAATTTAGCAGCCCCGCAGAAAAATCCGGTGATTTGTTTACAATTTTTTAATACGAAAACCGGGGCGCTGCGGCCCCCTTACCGGGGAGACTGAAACAACAAATAATACGACACGAATACGCGATAATGGCTGTAAATATTAAAAAGGATTTTGGAAATTTAAGAAAGAACAAGACGGACATCAGCTCGATGGTATACGGCAAAATACCGCCGCAGGCCAATGAGCTGGAGGAAGCCGTTTTGGGCGCCATCATGCTCGAAAAGGATAAGATGGCCGAGGTGTTGGAGATCATTCAAAGTCCGGATTGCTTCTATGTGAATGCACACCAGAAGATCTACGCCGCTGTGCGTGCCCTTTTTGACAAAGGCATGCCCGTGGATTTGCTGACGGTGACGGAAGAACTACGCAAAAACAGCGACCTGGAACTGGTCGGGGGCGCTTATTTCCTGACCAAACTCACGATGAACGTGGTGTCCAGCGCACACGTGGAGGCGCATGCCCGTATCGTGATGGAAAAGTTTATCCAGCGCGAACTGATCCGGATATCCGGAGAGGTGATCAGCAGCGCATACGAAGACAGCACCGATGTATTTGACCTTCTGGACCAGGCAGAGACAGGCCTGTACGAGATCACCGACAAGCACTTGCGCAAGAATTTTAAGAGCCTTACGGATGTACTGGTAGAAACGGTGAAGGAGATCGAAGCGGCGAAGAACAACAAATCCGATGTCACGGGTGTGCCGAGCGGCTTTACCGAGCTGGACCGGGCCACAGCCGGCTGGCAGAAGAATGCACTGATCATCGTGGCCGCCCGGCCTGCGGTGGGTAAAACAGCCTTTACGCTGAACCTGGCCATGAATGCGGCTATGAACTCCGAAAAGCCTTACCCGGTAGCCTTCTTCTCGCTGGAGATGGGCGCAGGCGAGTTGGTGAAAAGGATGCTGTCCGCAGTAACGGAGGTGAGTATGGATGCAATCACCAAAGGCCGTATGGAAGAACATGAGTTTGTGCAACTGACACAACGCATGCATAAGCTGGCCAGTATGCCCATCTATCTTGATGACCAGGCAGCACTGAATATCTTCGAGCTACGGGCCAAAGCGCGCCGTCTGAAACAGCGCCATGATATACAGATGATCGTGATCGACTACCTGCAGCTGATGAGCGGCGGAAATGATAAAGGCCCGGGCAACCGCGAACAGGAGATCAGTAAGATTTCCCGCGACCTGAAGGCCCTGGCCAAAGAGTTGGAGATACCCATCATTGCCCTGTCTCAATTGAACCGTGCGGTGGAATCGCGTAAAGAATCGAAAGTGCCGCAATTGAGTGACCTGAGGGAATCGGGTGCGATCGAGCAGGATGCGGATATGGTCATGTTCCTGTACCGGCCCGAGTACTATGGTATTGAGAACAATGAAATGGGGGAACCTATAGAAGGAGAAACACATATCCATATTGCGAAAAACAGGAGTGGTAGCACGGCGACAATTAAGTTGCAGTTCATCAAAGAAAACCAGAAGTTCGTGGACCTTCCGGACACCAGCTTCGGCACGTTCAAACCAATGGATAATCCCCGTGCCGGCATGAACCCCGACACGAGCAACTTTGGCGGTTCTGGTTCTAAACTGTATATCGACAATGGAGGTTACCAAACTATGCCTTCAAAAGCGAATAAGGTGAACTGGGATGATGACACCCCGGGCGGAAACCCGAATCCTCCGGGCAAAGGTGGCCTGGGCAACAGTTTCAACATGGACCCGATGGATGAAGAAGCGCCTTTCTAATGAATAATGGTTAATGAAT
>DATJDO010000304.1:0-6093 GCA_035497375.1 Chitinophagaceae bacterium
ACCCAGGCCAACCCGTGCTTGATGGAACTCACCCCGCCGCTGGCGAGTGCGATCGGCAACATACCGATCACCATAGCGATCGTCGTCATCAGGATCGGACGCAAACGGGCGTTGTTTGCACGGATCAATGCTTCGTCCGTATCATACCCTTCTTCTTTACTCTGGTTGGCAAAGTCTACCAGCATAATCGCATTTTTTGCTACCAGTCCAAACAGCATAATGAGGCCCATGATCGAGAATATGTTCAAGGTATTATTTGTCAGCGCCAGGGCCAGGAAGGCTCCGATCAGCGACAGGGGCAGCGAGAACATGACCACCATTGGCCTGATGTAGTTGTCGTATAGTGCCACCATAATCAGGTACATCAATATAATGGACAGCAAGAGGGCCACACCCAGGGTGCTATTCGAATCGCCCTGATTTTCCGCATCACCGCCGAAAATATAGCTCACACCTTCCGGCTTGGGCAATTTGACCAGCGCCTTGGTAAAATCTTTGACTACATCACCCGCAGGGCGTCCGATCACCTGGCTCTGTACATTTACCGAAGCCAGTTTATCCCGGCGTTCCAGCCTGCTGGGGCCTGAAGCCTGAGTGATGTCTGCGAACTCTGAAAGGCGAATGTTCTGCCCCTGGCTGTTCAGCAGCAGGATGTTCTTCACATCTTCTACATTCTTACGGTTAAAGTTCTGGTAGCGGAAGTTCATATCGTATTCGTATTCACCCTGGCGAAATTTCATACGGCTATCGTCTGCCGTACCGGCAAAGGCCGTTTGCAAAGTACCGCCTATGGTCTCCATGCTCAGGCCAAGCGCCGCCATTTTATCGCGGTCAATGGCGATGTGTACTTCAGGGTTTCCCTCTTCTACAGACAGTTTTACCCCGGTGGCGCCATTTACTTTTTCCAGTTCTGCCATAGCCATTTTCGCAAAACGCATGGCACTATCCTGTGTAGTTCCCATGACCACCAGGTCTATTGATGCCCGGTCTGCTGTACCGAGAATACCTACCGGTGTGGTTTTTACTTTTACACCGGTGAGCAGGGCAGACAATTGTTTCTTCAACGAGGCAGCATAGAGGTCTGCCGGTTCAATACGCTCTTCTTCAGGGATCATCGTCACGGTGATCTCGGATTTGTACGCTGTAGCTGAAGAAGCGCCGAAACCGTCTTCACTGCTTTGTCCTACCGTAGTCGTAATAGACCGGATCAGGTCTTGTTTTTTCAGGAACTCTTCTGCCCGCATGGTGGCCTGGTTGGTTTGTTCTATCGAGGCATCTTTCGGCAATTCAAGCGCAACGATAAACTGCCCGCGATCGCCCTTGGGTATAAACTCACCACCGATAAAGCCGGCTGTCACCAGGGCAAAAGAGGCGACCAGCATTCCAATCACAGCGACCAGCGTTACCGTTTTGTGGTTCAGGGTCCATTTCAGGATACCGCTCACCCATGCCGTGAAACGTTCCAGCTGATGTTCAAACCAGAGGATGAATTTTTCAAAATAGTTCTTGCCCGTGAGGTGCTCCAGCTTACCAAAACGGGACGACAACCAGGGCACTACGGTGAAGGACACGAGCAAGCTCAATGCGGTCGCGATAACTACAGTGATACAGAACTCACGCAGGATATTCGACACCAGACCGCTGGTTAACGAGATCGGCAGGAACACGACAATAATAACAAGTGTGATGGAAATAACGGTAGTACCAATCTCTGAAACCCCATCCAATGCGGCACGAACCTTATTTTTACCCATCTCCATATGCCGGTAAATATTCTCCAATACCACGATCGCATCATCCACCAGTATACCGACTACCAGCGACAAGGCCAGCAGCGACATCAGGTTCAGTGTAAAGCCCATGGCGTACATACCTGCAAAAGTGACGATCAGCGATAAGGGGATGGAAACCATTACGATCAGGGAGTTCCGCATACTGTGCAGGAACAGCAGCATCACGATGGCTACCAGGATGATGGCAATAAATAAGTCCTTGATTACATCGTTGGCAGATTCCAGGGTAAATTCCGAACTATCTGAAGCGACCATCAGGTGCAGATCGCTGGATTTGTATTCACTTTCAATTTGTTTCAGCTGCTTGTGTACTCCTTCACTTACGGTAACGGCGTTCGCATCCGATTGCTTCTGAATCTGCAGCACGATAGATGCTTTCTGATCCTGGCGGGCCAGGCGATCTGCATCTTTGGCGGCATCCTGCACATCGGCAATATCCTGAAGCCTGATCTGTGAGCCATCAGTACCGGTTGCAATGACCAGGTTACGCAGCACATTGATATCGGTATATTTTCCGGAAAGGCGAACCAGGATCTGGTTGTCTGTAGTTCTGAGTTTACCGGTCGGGTAATCCACGTTTGCATTTGTAATACTGTTCCGCACCTGCAGCAGGGAAAGATGTGCAGCATTCAGTTTTTCTGCGTTTACATCAATCTGGATCTCACGCTCCTGGCCACCGATGATATTGACCTGCGCTACACCCGGCAGACGGGCAATCCGTGGAGCCAGACGCTGGTCTACCAGATCGTAAAACTCCGTAGGCGTAATATTGGCTGTAGCGGAAAGCGTAATGATGGGCAGGTCGTCCAGTGAAAATTTATTCAGCGAGGGGGTCTTTACGTTTGAAGGCAAAGAAGACAACACAGAGTTGATCTTGCGCTGCGCATCCTGCAGGCTATAGTCTACATCGGCTGCAGTGGTAAGCTCCACTGTTACCGTAGACAAACCTTCCATCGATTTCGAGGTCAGCTTTTTAATGTTCTCCATCGAAGAGACCGCGTCTTCCAGCTTTTTGGTCACGGTATTCTGTACCTCATCCGGGCCGGCGCCCGGGTATACGGCAGAGATGGTAATCGTATTGGTACTGAACTTCGGCAACAGTTCATAACTGAGCGATTTGTAGCTGATAAAGCCCAGCAAGCCGAGTATAACAAACACAACCACGACAATAGTGGGGCGTTTGATGGATATTTCTGTGATTTTCATTTTGAATTGTTATCTATGAAAGGCTGTGCCTTGGATGAACTGATACAATAAGCTTGCTTATTTTTTCTGCAGGGAAATGGCCGTACCGTCTACCAGGTTGACCTGGCCACTGGTGATTACCAGTTCACCTTCTTTCAGCCCTGCTCTTACTTCTACCTGGTCGCCATAAATGCTGCCAGAGGTTACCTTACGCGATCTGGCTTTGCCTTCCTCTGCTACGAAAATGAGATTGTTGCTTACACCGGAATAGAAGGCTGCTCTGGGGATCAGCAGCGCAGGTTCACGCTTCGGCAAATCCAGTACAGCTGTACCGTACATGCCGGCTTTCAGTTCTTTGCCACTTACGTTCGTCACTTCTATTTCTACAGGATAGTTCAGGGTTTCATCTCCTTTAGCGGCAATAAAGGTTATCCTTCCTTTGTAGGTTACTTCGGGAAATACGTTTGTCGTCACCGGTACTTCCTGACCTACATGGATTTGCACCACCTGGTTTTCCGGCACATTTACCTGGAGTTTCAGCCTGGAAATATTTACGATCTCAAACAGCTTCGTACCGGCAGCAAGATAGGTGCCGAGTTCTACGAATTTAGCATTGACCACACCATCGATTGGTGATTTCAACAGCGTATTCTGAGCGCTCTTCCGGGCCTGTGCCAGCCGGGCCGATGCGCTCTGGTATTGCAGCTTCATATCATCCACCTGCTTTTGGGTAACCCCGCCGGACGCCAGTGCTTTTTCATAGCGGTCCATATCCCTGCGTGCTGCGCTCACCGCTGCTTCAGCATTGTCCAGGTCGGCAGAAGCTACCTGGTTGTCGATACGGGCCAATACCTGACCGGCTCTGACCACAGAGCCTTCTTTGACCATCAGCTCTGTAATACGGCCCGGTGCTTCAGCACTGAAATTGATTTGCTGTACCGCAGCAAAAGAACCATTTGCCTGGAAGGTAGGATCGAAGCTGGTGCGCGTTGCGGCTTCTGTCAATACCGGTACCGCACCGGATGTACTTTCCTTTACAATAGCGGTACGTTCCGCATTATGCTTTTGATTGCTTTTCAGCTTCCACATAATCAAAGCGATAGCAGCGATGACGATGGCACTATAAAGAAGAATCTTTTTCATTTTGTTTTTTTTATTGTCTTGAAGTATGGTTTTGTGATTTATTGTAACAGAGAGCGCAGGTTGCCGGAGGAACGGATGGTCTCCAGCTCCGCCAGTTTATAGTCGAGCAGGGCTTGGGTGTAGCTGTTCTGCGCCTGTATAAAGGAGGTTTGCGCTTCGAGCAGATCGGTAAGGGTAGCCAGGCCCAGGTTGTAGTTGGACTGGCTGGAAGAATATACATTGCTGGCCAGCTCCACGTTCTCTTTTTGCGCGTGGATGCTATTGATGCTGTTGGCAATCTGGATCTTCGCACTTTGGTAGCCGGCTTTCAGGGACAGACTTACGGCTTCTTTTTGCTTTTGCAGTTCCAAAGACTGGATAGCGCTTTTACGGGTCCTGGCCTGGCGGGCAAAACCATCGAAAATCGGCACATTCAGTCGCACCCCTACACTACCAATACCATACCATATATCAGAGCCGCCACTTTTAAAATAATCGCGGAAGGTATTGGTAACACCGTTATAGCCATAGTTGAAAAAGGCACTCAGTTTGGGGTAATTTTCGGCACGGATTGCTTTGGTCTGCAAATCTGTAAGCCTGATCTGTGCATTCAGCACTTGTATCTCCGTACGGTTGGCCAGGTTAAAGTCGGCCGCGGGGATATAGGTCGTTGCCGCGCTTTCAATCTCCCGCAGTGAAATATCATCCGGTGTGATCTGTGTTTCAAAAGGCAGGCCGATCAATACTTTCAGGTTAGCGGTTTGTATCGCAATCTGGTTCATCTGCTGCATGCGTGCGGTCTGTGCATTGGTCAGGTTTACCTTGATGCGGTCCAGGTCTATTTTGCGTGCCAGACCGTTATCGTACTGTCCCTGTGTGGCACTGACGATCTTGCTGAGCTTCGCAATATTACTGTCCTGGGCCTTTACCTGCTCGCGGCTGGCCAATATCTGGTAATATACTTTTGCGGTCTGGTTGATCACGTCTTCCTCAGACTGCTTCGTATTTTGTTTGTAGTAGTCTTTGCCTGCTTTTGCCGCTTTCATCGCCGTAAACACGGAGGCATCAAACAATGCCTGGCTGGCATCTGCACTGAGGCCTGTGCTGTACACATTACCTACCGGCAACACCTGGTCGGTGGTCACACCCGGGAAAGTTCCTGCACTCAACACCAGTACGTTACGCTTGTAATTGTCCGTTACATTGGCACTTCCGCTTACTTGTGGCAGGGCACGTGCCCGTGTTTCCCGTATCTGCTGGTCACCTATTTGTTCTTCATACCTGCTGATCGCAATATTCTGGTTGTTCGCCAGTGCTTTTTCCAGGCATTCCTTCAGCGACAAAGTCTGTACTTCATCCTGTGCCCACAGCAATCCGGGTGCCATGATCGCCAAACAGCACAAGGCCATTATGCTTCGTTTTTTCATTGTTGTTGTTTAGATTGTATTGTTTTGGTTTGTAATTTCTTTGATCCGGTCCAGGCCTTTGGGCGTTGCAATGCCTTTCAGGTAGTGGATAGTTACTTGCAGCAGCGTTTCGTGCAAAGCGAGGTTCTGCATTGCGGTCTGGTGCATAAAAGCCAGTTGCTGCAGCCTCATCGTGGCTATAATTCCTTTATCAAACTCCTCATTGTACAATTTTTCCGCCCGTCCCCGCTGCAGGTTTTCTGTGATGATATCCCGCCATATCTTTTGCCGGAAGGCATCTATGCGCAGCCAGCTTTCGTAATAGTATTTTTCGAGATCCAGCAGCATGCGGTAATTGATCCGCTTGCATATGGACTCAAAATGCCGTAGCAGGCTGATGGTTTCTGCTACCGCATCTGCTGAAGACCGGGTCATAGCGGCATAGTCGTCGCTGATTTGTTCCACCGATGCCCTCACCAGGGCATCTACCAGTTGCGCTTTGTGCCTGTAAGTGCGGTACAGGGTCTTTTTGGATATCCCGCAGGCCCGTGCCACATCATCCATCGTCATCTGCTTGATGCCATACC
>DATJDO010000305.1:0-1572 GCA_035497375.1 Chitinophagaceae bacterium
CCAGAACGGTGAAACCCAAACAGTGAAGCTTACTAAAAAATAGTACGTGAAATATTGAGTCTATAAAAGAAACAAGAATAAAGAATAAGCAGGCTATATAGCCTGCTTATTCTTGTATACAAGGGCTTTTGTTACTTACCATCCCCATGCGCACATGTCACATCAGTTGGTCTTTTATGTCCTTATTTCTTATCCTTTCATTGCCGGAGCACTGCTACCCTGCTACAAACCTCATGCATCCTTACACCCATCCTGCAGGAGTGGGGCTGGTCTATTTCCATACAACAAATAAATTGACATGAAGCGCTTCCGGAAAGAACATACCCTATACATAACATTGGTGCTTTCCATCATTCTGGGCTTCATGATGATCACCTATTTGTTATTAAACCTGATGTAAGGTATAGAGATCGTATACCGGAATTACAACCTTTTTCACGTGCTCAGGCAACCGGTCCCATATCCCGGCAGCAACAACGTATAACAGCTGCATTATTAACCCTTGTATCATCATAATTCAAAACTTCCTAAAAAGTGATCCTTTTTGCGGGCGGAAACTTCCAGCTCGGTGCCATTGGATAGCACAACAGAGCCTCCCCGTCCTTTTAAATATTTTTCGACATGGTCAAGGTTCACGATATACTGGCTGTGGATGCGCACAAATTTGGCCGCCGGTAAGATCACTTCATATTCTCCTATGTTTTTGGAGACAAGGATTTTTTTCTCCTGTGCGGTCAGGTAAAAGCGTGTGTAGCGCCCATCTGATTCGCAATACATAACTTTGTTCAGGTCTACGAACAACAAGCCTTCCAGAGTCGGCAAGGCGAGCCTGTTGTTTTTGATATAGGCTTGTTGCTCCCGCAGTATGCGCCTGGTATAAATCCTCCTTTCGGCTTTGTCTACAGCATCGATCAGTTCGGCCTTGTCTATCGGTTTCAGTACATAATCACTGGCATTATGCTTCACGGCCTGTATCCCAAAATGGCTGTGCGCCGTCACAAATATTTTCTCAAAATCAGGTTCCGACAACTGATCCAGCAGCTCAAAACTGTTTTGGCCTGAAAGTTCAATATCCAGGAACACAAGATCCGGCTTCAGTTTCCGTATTTTTTCAAGTCCATCCGTTACCGAGGCGGCCGTTGCAGACACCATAACCTGCGGACAATATTTTTCGAGCACTGACTGCAGGTTCTTCAGCGCAAATGGTTCGTCGTCTATCAGTATAGCCTGTATCATGTTGATCAGATTAAATTGCCAATGTAATGGTGACTAATGTTCCCTGGTACACACCACCCTCTTGTATATTTTTGATGGAAGTACTGACTTTCTTGCCGCTGAGCAGCTCATAAATATCCAGCTTAGACGAAGACAATTCCTGCCCATGGGATAGATGTTCTGCATCGCCACCTTCTTTGCCTGCTAAAGAAGCCTGCCGCCCGATGCCATTGTCCGCTACCTCGCAGACCAGCTCATCGTTTTGTATCCGGAAACGTACCGTTATCTTTTTTTCCAAATGCTGCATGCCCTTAAAAGCATGGCGCAGCGCGTTTTCTATATGGGGTTGCAGCACCA
>DATJDO010000306.1:0-4573 GCA_035497375.1 Chitinophagaceae bacterium
TATACGCAATCAGAAAACCAGCAGGCCCTTATCGATGAGTTGTTTGCCTGCAGCCAGCCGGAGTATAGCCCCAATGGCAAAAAGGTATTCGGGGTATTGCCCAAAGAAGACCTGGACAGCCTTTTGGGCTAAGCCCTGTAATGAGGAATGTTTAATGCTTAATGGGAGTGGTTAATGAGTAATGATTACTATTAATGGGCCTGCCGCCCGATGCCTCTATCGATTGAGTTTACTGACAAACTCTGGCACACGAATGTCATGCCGAAGGCATCTGTACATAGTTACTTGGCCATACCGTAAGATTTAAATGTGCCCTTCGTGATTGTATACTTCACCACAAAGGGCGCAAAGTTTTGCTCAGAGCGCACAAAGGCTTATCGTGCTTGTCTTAATGTTCGTTCTTTGTGCTTTTCCTTTGTACCCGTCTTGGTTCAATACCCTACCTCAAAGAACACAAAAGACTTCATCAAACTAAGCCTTCATACACAAAATCGTGATCCAATTGTTGCGGGTATTTACTGATTGAATGGTAAAACCTTCTGCTGCCGCAGCTGCTGAAACAATGGCTTCGTCTTCTGTGAGCAGTCCGCTCATCAGCAAAGTAGCACCAGCGTTCAGCAATTCGTACATCACTTTCATATAGCGCAGCAGGATGTGCCGGTTGATGTTGGCCAGGATGATGGAAAAAGTTTCGCGCCCGGAAAACACCTCAATATCATCCATACTCACTTTAGTACGGCTGCAATCGTTCAGCTGTACATTTTCCTGCGCATTGTCAAAAGACCATTCATCGTTATCAATTGCTATGACTTCCGCTGCGCCCAGCTTTTCGGCCAGGATGGCCAGGATACCGGTGCCGGTACCGAAGTCCAGCACTTTTTTGCCTTGCAGGTCCAGGCATGCCATCTGCTCTACCATCAGGTGCGTCGTAGCATGGTGACCGGTGCCGAAAGACATCTTGGGCGTGATCACAATATCATATTGCGTTGAGACCGGCATCTGGTGAAAATGGGCGCGGATCGTGCAAAAGTCACCAATAATAACCGGTTCAAAATCTGACTCCCATTCCGCATTCCAGTTACGCGGTGCGATGGTCTCTTTTTCCGCCACCAGGCCAAAAACCGCCAATGCCTCTGTAAAAGCAGTTTCATCATAGTCGCTTTCAGGAACAAAAGCCTTTAGTGCTGTATCGCCTTCTTCAAATCCTTCAGCACCCAGTTCGGACAAAGAAGCAATCAGCAGGTCGCGGGTATCAGCGTCAGTTACCGGTATCGACAATTGTAAATAATGCACAGGAAATCGTTTAGAGCGCAAAAGTAGGGGTAAAGATCAGATTATAACCCGCAGCATATCACACATTTGTCTTTATTTGGATAATCATCGTCATTGCAGTTGCAGATACTTGTTTTTTCATAATAAAGCCCCTACTTTTGCCCGTCTTAAATTTTTTAACAATTCAATAAAATTATGCATTCATTATTTTACCTGGTGCCGGTTTTTGGTATTGTTGCCCTTCTGTACACTTTTATTAAAAGTGCCTGGGTAACAAAACAGAGTGCGGGTGGCGACCGTATGCGCGAGATCGCGAAATATATTTCAGAAGGGGCTATGGCTTTCCTGAAAGCGGAATATAAGATTCTCTCCTATTTCGTGGTGATCGCAGCCATCCTGCTGGGCATCATGGGTTCGAGTAATGAAAAATCGCATTGGTCTATTGCGCTGGCATTTGTACTGGGTGCTGTATTCAGCGCACTGGCCGGTTTTATCGGGATGCGCATTGCCACCAAATCGAATGTACGTACAGCAGAGGCGGCTAAAACCAGCCTGAGCAAAGCACTGAAAGTATCCTTTACCGGTGGTTCGGTAATGGGTATGGGCGTTGCGGGACTGGCCGTTCTGGGACTGGGTTCTTTGTTTATTATATTAAAAATGATCTTTGCACCCAATGCAGGCGTAGACTCCGTAGAAATGGAGCGCACCATCGAGATCCTGACCGGTTTCTCATTGGGAGCAGAAAGTATTGCCCTGTTTGCGCGTGTAGGCGGTGGTATCTATACTAAAGCGGCTGACGTAGGCGCTGACCTGGTGGGTAAAGTAGAAGCGGGTATCCCTGAAGATGATCCGCGCAACCCTGCTACGATTGCCGACAATGTGGGCGACAACGTAGGAGACGTAGCCGGTATGGGCGCTGACCTGTTCGGTTCTTATGTAGCTACCGTTCTGGCAACGATGGTACTGGGCCGCGAGACTAGCTCTCTTGATGAGTTTGGCGGTATGGCCCCTATCCTGTTGCCTATGCTGATCGCTGGCCTGGGTATCATTTTCTCTATGATCGGCACATTGTTTGTGCGTATTTCAGACTCAGTAGGCATTAGTACCGCTGCGGTACAGAAAGCTCTGAACATGGGTAACTGGGGTTCTATCGTACTGACAGCTGTTGCTTCCATCTTCTTGGTTAAATACCTGATGCCCGAAACCATGAGCCTGCGTGGCCACGACTTTACACAAAACGGTGTCATCGGTGCCATTATGGTGGGTCTTGCAGTAGGTACCCTGATGAGCATTATTACAGAATATTATACCGCTATGGGCAAACGCCCGGTGATGAGCATTATCCGCCAGTCTTCCACAGGGCATGCAACCAACATCATCGGCGGACTGTCCGTAGGTATGGAATCGACTTTCCTGCCTATCCTGGTACTGGCAGCCGGTATCTTCGGTTCCTATATCTGTGCCGGTCTGTATGGGGTAGCCATTGCTGCCGCAGGTATGATGGCTACTACAGCCATGCAATTGGCGATCGATGCCTTCGGACCGATTGCGGACAACGCGGGCGGTATTGCCGAAATGAGCGAACTCCCTGCTGAAGTACGCGAGAAAACAGACGTGCTGGATGCCGTGGGTAACACCACCGCTGCTACCGGTAAAGGTTTTGCCATTGCTTCTGCAGCCCTGACTTCCCTGGCCCTGTTCGCCGCTTTCGTGGGTATAGCCAAGATCGACGGTATCGATATATACCGTGCAGATGTACTGGCCGGCCTGTTCGTCGGAGGTATGATTCCTTTTATTTTCTCTTCACTGGCTATTACCGCAGTAGGACAAGCGGCGATGGCAATGGTGGAAGAAGTACGCCGCCAGTTCCGCGAGATTCCCGGAATCATGGAAGGTACGGGCAAGCCTGAATACGAAAAATGTGTCGCGATCTCTACTGAAGCTTCTATCAAAAAAATGATGCTGCCCGGTGCGATTGCGATTGTCTCTCCGCTGATTATCGGTTTCATCTTCGGCCCGGAAGTACTGGGCGGATTCCTGGCGGGAGCAACGGTAAGTGGTGTACTGATGGGAATGTTCCAGAACAATGCCGGTGGCGCCTGGGATAATGCGAAAAAATCTTTTGAAAAAGGTGTGGAGATCAATGGCCAGATCTACTATAAAAAATCAGAGCCACACAAGGCTTCGGTAACCGGTGATACGGTAGGAGATCCGTTTAAAGATACTTCCGGACCGTCTATGAACATCCTGATCAAACTGATGTCTATTGTAGCCCTGGTGATTGCCCCTACCCTGGCTTCCCTGCACAAAGACAGCATTGAGCAGCATCGTAATGAAAAGATGCAAACCCTGATGCTGCTGGGTAGTACGGGCGAAGGTAAAAGCGGTGCCGCCTGCTGTTCTGAAAAAGACGGTGCAATGGTGTGCAGCGGTGGTGCAGACTGCGCCTGCCCGCATTGCAGCAGCAAAGAAGCTGTCCAAACTACTGTTCCTGTATCAGAAACCACTCCTGCTACAGACTCTACGGTGGTGCAATAACTATTGAATTTTCCCGTTATATAAATCCTGCTCAATATATTCTTGGGCAGGATTTTTTTCATCTGCTCATCCACGCCCCAATTATGAAAACGACGATTCAGAAAAGCCTGTTCATTGCGCTCTGTTATTATGCTGCACTAATGGCAGGCTGCATTAAAGACCAATGCAATTGCCCGCCGGTAAAGAACGGAAAATTCAATTACACGGAGCTGAATGCTGCCAACCTCTCCTTTACGATCCAGTCAGACACCGCTTTTAGCAGCAAGCTCAGCACTGCGGACACTGTAGAACAAGGTCAATACGGCTTCCGTTTACATTTCGACTATAAAATTCTCGCCTGCTCTGCCCCCAAAAGAAGCAGCTGGATCAATGCTGCCTACGCCTGCGATTGCGCCCTGTCCCAGTTCTACATTGTTGACTCCATTACCGGCATCTCCATACGTACCCTCACAGACCTGGATGCGACTTATCTTTCAGGAAGCGATGTCACGGATTATTTCAAAGCCCTGGAGTACAGCTATACACCCCAAAAGATCGTGTATTACAATGCCCTGACATCCGGACAGCTCAACGGACCGCACGACCCTTCTATGACCGGCATCGTGCAACGCGACCTGTACCTGAAAACAGCGGTACCCGGCAATCGTGAACTGGCCTTTGAAATAAGCGTTACTTTTGCCAGCGGTAATAAAATGAAGGCACAAACAAAGCCTGTGTTCCTGAAATAAAACCGGATGAAAAAAATTGTTCAGAAATCCATACT
>DATJDO010000307.1:0-2619 GCA_035497375.1 Chitinophagaceae bacterium
TACTCCTGCCGTATGCCCACCTTGATCAGGTTTCTGTATACGTCGGGTAGTTGGCAACGGATATAATGTTGCCGTGAACGGAATATTTTTTTACCGGTACATTGCTCCAGAATGTTGTGCTCTTCCCGTAGTAAGCCAGGATTTTCACCGGTATAGTAAGAAGGGTGCATGCCGGTATCGTAGCGGGCAGCGAGCCTGCGGATCAGGCTTTGCATATTGGGGTTTGAGGGTAGTATATGTTTGTCATATGGCCCGTTTTCTTTCGCGGCCAGGATAAAATAGACAGGATGCAGGCCTGCCGCAGTGTGCAAGGCATCGGTGTCGTCAAAACTGTAGTAAGGATCTTGCCGGTGATCCAGCAAGACAGAGGTGCGCTCCTGTATCGCCGCAAAATTATTTTGGGCCACATCTCTCAGGTAGCCACCCAGGGTTCTGCTCCAGCCTTTGTGCCGGTAACTCCAGGCAATGTCTATATCGTAGGTAGGTAGGAAGGAGTACGGCTTTTGTTGTGCCTGTACGCCATAATCCATGAGTTTTTCCCCCAGCAGCTGCAGCCATTCGTCAATAATAGGGCGATCCAGCAATTGTTGTTGGTATAGGATGCTGCCTGTTGCAGGAAATCGATCATGCTTGTCTGCCGTGAAGGGCAGGTATTCTTCGTAACGGGACAGCAGGTAAAATACAGCAGAGAAGAGGTCGAAGGGAAGGAGCATATCCTGGTCGCCGGTATAAAACAGGACGGGGGTCTCCTCCCAGGCTCCGCTGGAAATCTGCTGTACGCGTATATTATTTTCATGCAGAAGGCCCAGGTCCGGAATCGTGTTGGTTGTTCTTTGTCCTCCATAGTGCAGCACGCAGCTATAATGATGTATGGCGCCGGGTGCAGAGCTCAGCAGTTCATAGCGGAGACCCAGTTGTAACCCAAATATCCAGTCGATGGTATAAGACAGGCGGGGACTGATTTTTGATACTACAATCGCGATATCCATGCCTTAACCCAATATTTTTTGTTTTAGTTTCCACAGCAGGGAGTTTGTGATGCTGTATTCATTATAAGGTGTCTCGCTGCCGCCAAAGCGACGGAAGTAGAAGGCGATACCTTCATCCATACTGCCTTCAAAATCAAAGCGGCGTAGGTCGGATTTCCTGGCTTCCTGTATGGCTTCCCAGATCAGCAGGGAAATGGCTCCCCGGTGCGCCTGCTCCGGTGTGGCGCTCAGCAGGTAGTACATGGTGTCTTTGTCATACACCATCCATACTTGACCGGCAATGTGTCCCTTTTTATCTCTTGCAGTATAGGCTTTGGATGCATGTTGTGCAGCAGTTGTATCGACCAGTTTTTGTAAAAAGGGAACGGAGTAAGGGTACTGTTTCCCTTTCCCGGTAAAGGAGCGGCTGTGCCAGGCTGTAAATTCATGTATATCCATGAAACCACTGCTGACCTGCAGGTCTTCCTGTGCTTTTCGGATGTCGTTTTTTCGCTTGGGATGTATGTCAGACCAAATCGTTTCAAGGGTCTGGCTGAGGTCAATGTAAAAGGTTCTTTTCTTCCGGTGCACTATGTAGTGCTCTTCCGAAAATAAAGAATCACATACCCCCGGAAGGGTACTGCATTGCAGGAAGTCAGCTTTGGGCAATTGCTGCCGGAGCTGATCGGCCCACCCGGGCGCTGCTTGTTCTTCCGATAGCCATAATGGTCCGAAATAGGGAGTCAGCAAGGGGTTGCGTATGATGGTAAATAATGCTTTTCTCTCCAGGGTATAGGGCCATACTGCCAGTACCTTATCCTGTTTTTGTAATACAGCAAGGTTCCAGGAACCCTGGTGCACTGCTTCGATCCACCAGGGCTGGAAAAAGACCGGTAACGGAGCGGTAACAGATAAGTATAAGTCCTTGGCGGTCACCATATCAGGGCTTTTGGTTTTGCCGCTCAGCATAGAGCTGCCGGAAGGTTTTAGCCGGGAATTCGAGTTCTGCCCTGCGACCGGCCCAGCTTTTGCTGAACACGGAGTGGAATACTTTGTTTTTGATTCCTTTGCCGGCAAGTGCTACGAGATTCCGGTTCATCATGCCTTTCTGCCAAAGCTTCCAGCCTATATTTTCCTGCATGCCGTTCAGGTGTTCTGTGACAGCTTCCTGCCTGTTGGCCAGCAGCATGGAGTGAATATTGATTTTGAGCGGGCATACTTCTGTGCAATTGCCGCAAAGTGTAGAGGCGTAACTCAGGTGCTTATACTCTTCCATCCCTTTCATATGAGGGGTGATCACGGCACCGATAGGGCCGCTGTAGGTAGCGCCATAAGCATGTCCACCGATATTTTTATAAATCGGGCAGGCATTAAGGCAGGAACCGCAACGGATGCAGTACATACTTTCCCGTACTTTGGGGTCGGCGATCAGGTTGGTGCGCCCGTTGTCCAGCAGGATCACATACATTTCTTCCGGCCCGTCGCTTTCGCCTTTTTGCCTGGGACCGTTGAATACTGTATTATAAGAAGTTACTTTCTGGCCTGTGCCAAAGGTGGCCAGCAGGGGTAGAAACAGGTTCAGGTCCTGCAGGCGGGGAATCACTTTCTCAATGCCGACAATGGCAATATGCACTTTCGGTAAAGCGGTGCT
>DATJDO010000308.1:0-5840 GCA_035497375.1 Chitinophagaceae bacterium
CATACTCTTCACTGCTCCTGTTGCGCGCCAGCGCCACGTCTGCTTCGCCGATAATGGAAGTCAATGGGGTATTCAGTTCATGTGAAGCATTGCTGATAAAGTTGTTCTGTGTTTCAAAACTGGTCTCCAGGCGGTCCAGCATGCCATTGATGGTCTGGATCAGTTCGCCGAGCTCGTCGTCGTTTTCCGAGCCGGGCAGGCGTATATTCAGGTTTTCTGATCCGATCTGGTTGACCTTCAGGGTAATGCTTTTCACCGGTTTGATCAGGCGCTGGTACATCCAGTAAGAAACAAAAACGATGAATACGGCTGAAGCCAGCACCAGAACAATGAGCACCCTGGCCAGGTAGCTCATCAGCCTGTTGAAGTAATAATTCCGTGCCGAGGTAACGACGATATAGTTTTTCCCGTTGGAGGCCTTGTACCGGATACCGCAGTACAGGATATTGTTATTTCTGTAGGTGCCGACTCCTGAGGTCCAGGTGCGCTGCAACAGTGACAAACCGAGGCCATGAGCCGAAGCTTGTTGCGCTAAGGTCTTTTCAGCCGTCACCTCCATGATGTAGTGCCGCTCTTCGGGCAGCCGGACCAGGTATTCTTCTCTGAACTTTTCCAGGTTTGCATTCTCCTGTTCCAGGTAGATGCGTGCTGTGGAATTGGACCGGGTCTCCAGTCGTTTATAGAAATCGGTAAACGCGTAACCGGAAATGAAGGTATACAGGAACAGGCTGAAGACCAGGATAATGCCCAGGATAATGGAACTCAGCATGAATATGATCCTCGATCTTGTCTTCATTCTATTCCTCTTTGAGTACGTAACCCATACCTGTCACCGTATGGATGATCTTGGCGCCACCGGCAGCATCCAGTTTTTTGCGTAAATAATTGACATACACATCCACCACATTTGTGCCCATATTGAAGTCTACATCCCAAACCTCCTTCAGGATATCGGCACGCGACAATACCCTCTTTGCATTCCGCACAAACAGCAGCATCAGGCGGTATTCTGTCGAGGTGAGTGAAAGGCTGGAATCGCCCAGCATCACTGTTTTCCGCTCATCGTTGATGACCAGTTCGCCAAAACTGTAGATTTCAGCATTGTTGTGCATATCTTCTTTCTCAACCCTGCGCAGCAAAGAGCGTACCCTTGCAATCAGTTCAATAAACTTAAAGGGTTTGACCAGGTAATCGTCCGCCCCGGTATTCAGACCCAGGGCTACATTCTCTGCCGTACCCAGCGCGGTGAGCATCAGTATAGGAATGCTCTTTTTTTCCCGGATGCGGGCGCAGACTTCCAGGCCACTGATGCCCGGTAACATAATGTCCAGGATCACCAGGTCGAATGCATGCTGTAAAGCCAGTTTCAATCCTTCTTCCCCGGTAAAAGCCTGCTCGACGGAATATTGCTCTTCCGCAAGGCCTTTTTTTACAAAGGCATTTACGTGGGCGTCATCTTCTACAATAAGGATTTTTTTCATGCAGTTTGGCTATCTGTCCAAAAATAAGGTATTTCGTACTCTTGCTGTTCAAGAAAGAGAATGTGCTATGGCAGTGATCTTTTACTCAACAAAACGTTACCATTCTCCAAAGGAGAAAAAAGGTCAATACTTCAGCCACAGAAAAACGACGGCAAAAAAGAAGCGGCAAACAGGAAACCCTGTTCGCCGCTTCATGGTGGTCATATCACAAGTCACACGGGAGCGACACAACAAGCTCCGGTAGAAGCTTTACCGTATCACCAGCTTTTCAGATACCACTTGTCCATTATTTTCAATCGTAACCAGGTATATTCCTGACATAAGCTGGGCAAGCTGTAACACCTGCTTTGCCTGCGAAACAGGTACGGACAAAACATTTTTCCCTTCCACAGTGCGGACACTTATGGTTCCACCAATCAGCGACTGATCTAAAAGTGTGACCTCTACCTGCTGCCCGGCAGGATTGGGAACCAGCTGAAACCCTTTACTTTCTGCAAAATCGTTATAAAAAACTTCTGTCTTTTTACTTGTTTTTGCATTTTTACTATCAGGATTATAGGGTTCTGCTACCTGAAAATTCCGGGTACAGACAGTATATCCACAAGAAGTACAATCTTCATTCGTAAAGATAGCATCCAGGCAATAATCCACAGCATTTTTGCAGCAGCTCAACGGCAACACAGGCGGAAATTTCAGGTTGAGGGAAACAAGCTCATCCACGACAGTAAGGGCAGGAAAATTCCAGCAAACCTTTCTCGAATAACCCAGGCCCATCGGATCATAAAATGTGGCATTGGTACCGGCAATAGCACCTGCAGATAAAATTGTTCCGAAGCTTTCCTGCTGCGCAACATCGCATTTCAGACAGTCATCCTTTACATTGGAAACGTAAAACGGCAGATTCATGCAAATGGACCGGACCGGTACTCCTCCACTGCTGAGCCAGACTTCAGAAGTAGCATTCCCATGCTCACTGACCGTTCCGGGATTTCTGATCACTGCTTCGTAATTACATCTTTTGCATGGAGGGGGAGGGGGCGGAGTGCAGCAGTCAAACATGATTGAGTCCAATATGATAGCCCAGCCTGCTACAGGCCTCCGGTAAGTAAAGTCTATCTGGGTAACCGTGCCATTCCACTGCACCCACCCGCTTGAATTATTCCCAGTTGCGCCTATGGAAACCCCCGTTCCTGTCGGATCAAAGAAATCACCGGCGACATCGGTAAGGGTACTATAGGCTGGAGCAATATTAGTAATTGTTTCATTGCCCCCATCTATGTCCACAATTCTCAAACGCAGGTTGCACACAGGTTTCGAAAAAATAATGCGCATAGGTATAGTGGTTGCGCTTGAACTAGTATGAGTAATATACAGACCGTCCCAACTGGAGGATCGAAAAAAATTGTCGCTGTTTACGGCAACCACGGTATAGCTTATGGTCTGCCTGTTACAGAATGCAAATTGCGGGCTGGTTGCAGTGGTCACAGCGGTAGAGGGGAGCCAGTTAAAATTATCGGAAACAGTTTGCGCCCGGCTCAATACAGCAATAATAAACAGGCACAGGAATAGTGCTATTTTTTTCATACAATTTTAATTTAGAAAGGTTAAAAAATATGCAGCATATAAACGATCGTCATCGGGATATCTGCTTTTATACAATCACCGGCAGAGTATAGGGAACAGCAGGGCACCAACATTTATTGCCCGTACTGGCGACCCGGCCCGGTATGCTTTTATTCCAAACAGTAGTGCTACATGTATTGTACTATGAAATTAGCTGACTGGCTTTCATATATTTTCAGGAAACACCTGAACGGTGCCCACCAATATATAAACGGCTGGATGTACTTGTTGAACGGTCAGGAAATATACTCAACGGGCAGCTGCAGTACAGCCGTCACCCCAGGCCCTTCCCCTGTGCCCTGGTTACCGGTTAACCAAAAATTATACGGTTTACCTTCTGTGCGGCTAAGGAGTTGCAGGCGGTTGCTGATGATGGTTAAACCCAGACTCTCGTGTTTTTTCCCGGAAGGAGAACTAGGGTGCAGGCCGGGGCCATTGTCCCGGATTTTGATCCACAAGCTGCCCGCTGCTATAGTGCAGGAGATCTCAATCAGGACAGTTTTTTTGCTCATCATTACCGCGTGAATAACAGCGTTTTCTGCCAAAGGCTGCAGCAACATACCGGGCAAGAGCAGGATGCCGGTATCCACCTTTGCTGAAGTATGAATGGTGTACTCAAGCTTATTGCCAAAGCGCAGCTGCTCCAGGTCAAGATAATGAGCCACACAGTCCAGCTCATTTTTCAATGTACTCCTGGCCTCCCTGCTGCTGTTCAGGATACTGCGGATGATCCTGGAAAATTTAGCCAGGTACTTGTTGGCCTGATAATTGTTATGCTCGGTGATATAATGCTGTACAGCATTCAGCGCATTGAACACGAAATGAGGATTCATCATGGATTGCAGGGCGCGCAATTCCCAGGAAGCGGCCTGCAACTTTAAATCCTGCTCTCTTAGCTGTCTTTTCCTGAGCCGCTGCGCGAAATAATTGCTGGTCAGCAAAGCCAGTATCATAAGGCCCAGAAAAAGGCCCAAGCGAACCGGCCAGCGATGAAAGAAGGAAACCGGGATTTGTAACTGCAGCATTTTTACTTCTGACCATTCACTATTCCCTTTACGACAACGCAGATACAGCTTTTTTTTTCCTTCAAAGCCGATGGGTATAGAAAAAACAGGCCCGGCAACTTCGATAAAACCTTCGGTCCCTTCAAAACGATAGGCAAAGGTAACAGGCGTCAGACTCCCGAATGCAAGCGCACTGCATTCAACACTGATTTCCCTGCTATTGTGAGGCAAAGCGATCGTTCCATTTGGGTTGATCCATACCTGTGCTTTACTGCGAATGCAGTGGATCAACAGCTTAGGCTTATCGGTTTGCTGTTTCAGTGTCTGCATATTAAGCCGCTGCAAACCCTCTGTTGTTGCAACGTACAGGAAATTTCTGTCCAGACAAAAGGACAATACATTATCTGACAGAAGGCCTGTATTACGGTTGATCCTCATTACAGGCTTATATTCGTTCTCTTTCCATGCGTACACATTGATGCCCCTTTCTCCTGCCAGCCATAATTGGTTTCCATACAACCCGGTTTGGGAAATAGTCCCGCAACCTGATGTGATGGGTGTAAGCAATTGCAGCATAGTGCCAGATGTATCCATAATCCCTACACCTGCACTTTCACTGGTCAGTACCAGCAGTGTTGCAGAAAGCATCTTAATATCCGTAATGCGCTGCCGTAAAAAAGAATGTGAGGAAAATACGGGCCGGGACTGGCCTTTATAGAGCCAATGCAGCCCATCTATATCACTATACCACAGTTTTCCGGAAACTGTATCCGGGTAAAGGGCAAACTTCCGCGACATACTTTTAAGTAAGATATGCGTATAAAAATTTCTGTTTGCGCGGTCTAATCGGAATAATGTTCGAACATCATTCAAATAGAGTGTCCCGTCAGCAGTCATTTCCGCATCCTTGTAGATAGCCTTTTTATCGTAAGGATGACTCATAGATAAGGGGTAAAATACTCCTTTTCCATTAGCATGCCAGACAGAGATGCCACAGCCTGCAACTACTACATGTTTTGAGATACTGTCGTATAGGATAGTTTTAACGGGCGAAAATACAGGGGAGCCGGAAAGAAGAACTCCCTGTTGCTTTAATTCCTTGTCAAAACAAGCAATGCCCCCATTATCGAAGCCGGCAATAAGTTGCGTTCCGCATACCTGGAGCTCGGTAATGACTTTACCAGGCCAGTCAGCAGACGATTGGGCCGTCCTGAAACTATACCTGCTTAAAGGGTAATAATATAAACCGCCCCCCAGGGAAGCGATCCATGTATTGCCTAGTCTATCCGTCAGTGCATTTGCAGGATGATAAACATCCGTATACACCCTGGAGCAAAAAAGATGCTCATTTTTCACCTGCAACTCCGTCACTGTATCATTCCTGCAATAGATGAAAAAATGCAGTGGTGATTGTACCTGAAGTCTATCCGGATGCTGATGTCGCCCTATTGGGAAAAGCAATTGTTGGGTATCTTTTCGCAAACGCACCAAGCCTTCCGGGGTCAGATAATATAAGGTATTGCCGTACGCACCATACTTTAGCTCGACGATAGGGATGTAAAAACCCGGTACGGCCCGGCCGTTCTTGTAAAGGGTATCCTTATTGATATGATAGCTATCCTGGCCATCTTCCCAATATACCCATGCCTTATAAGGAGCCTGACTATAGTGAAGAATACTATCAGCATTTACCTTCAATTGAATATAGTATTCATCTGCTCCCAAAATGTGG
>DATJDO010000309.1:0-5995 GCA_035497375.1 Chitinophagaceae bacterium
GCGGTGAGCCAGGCCACAAGAGAGACCAGCAACACGGGAACCAGGAGTACATAATTGTCGGTAAGTCCCAATGCCAGGAATGCTGCAGTATATGGGGCATGCAGGCATCCGCTGAGTACGGCTGCCATACCGATCACCATAAAGTTGACCGGTACTACGCCGGCATGAAAGTAGCGGTTCAGCAACAGTGCTATCGCCAGTCCCAGGAAAGCGCCCGCAAAAAGGCTGGGTGCAAATACACCCCCATCCCCACCTGCCGAAAGCGTTGCGGCTGTCACTACAGGTTTCAGGAGAAAGATCCCGGCGAGCATCATAAGCGGGTAGCGTAATGATAATTCTTGCTGCGGCAGTGTAAATAATTCCTTCATGCCATGATAGCCTTCCCCGTAAAGCTGGGGGAACAGTAACAGGCTACAGCCCAGCAATACAACCCCGATCAACACTTTTGGCCAATACGCTTGCAGGCTGCCGATCTTGTTTTTGAAAAACAACACACAGCGTGTCAGGTAGACGGAGTGCAGACCTGCAATAATTCCTGTAAGGATAAAATAGGGTAGCGCATACAGGTGCCAGCCGTCGATGCTGATGTGGAACAGCGGTTCATCGTTAACCAGTTTTTCAAACCCCCAGGTGGTGCCGGTGGCCAGCAAGGCACTGAGTAAATAAAAGCGCCCCATTTTTTTTGAAATAACCTCGTAGGAAAATAAAAGGCCGGCCAAAGGATTGCCAAATAAGATGGTCACACCCGATGCCGTTGCTGCACAGATCAGCTCTTTGCGGAAGGCAAGGTGGACCTTAGCTTTCTGGTGTGCAACCGATCCGATAGTTGCGGTAGCCACAACGGCTGAAACCTCTATGCCCGTAGAGCCTCCCGTGATGACAGTTAGGAAGCCGTTGATGCAATGCGAAGGAATTTTATAGAGGGGTAGTTTTGCTTTTTTGTTTTGCAGGCTGTCGTAAATTTCTTTGATACCCTTGTTTTCCTTTTTCTTAAAAAGCGATTGCCGCAGCAGGTAGATCAAGGCGAAGCCGCTAAGAGGCAACAGGAAATAAAGTACACGGTAACTGCCGGCCACCCCGCTTAAAAGCCCTTCAATATGTTCTGTCGATCTCTTTAAAGTATAGCCCAGTACAGCACAGAGTAAACCGATAAGAATAGAAATGAAGATCAGTTTGATCAGTTCAATGCTGACTTTATAGGGCTTGTGCATCATAAGAAACGGAATTTACGGCGCAAAGATAAACTTTGCTATTGGCGGCTGGGAGGATAAGCAACCCTATAACATTATCAAAACAATTGAAGTAGGCCCTGTGAAAGTGTGGCAGGTAGTTTGTCGGGGAGAAGGGCAGTTGGACCGGTGTGTTCTTTCTTCCAGGAACGAAGTGTTTTTGTCAGTGTTTTTGTCAGTGTTTTGTCATTTTGTGTTTTTTAATTCTTTACCGGCAAAGAGTTTCCCGATTTTGAAAATGCTTTTCCGGATGGTCTGATAGTTTTGCGGCCGCTAAATTTAAAATATGAGAAAAGCTTTATTTTTTGGTCTTGCTATAGCAGCCTGTCATGCAGCAAATGCACAAAGTGATGGGAATGTACAGCAGAAAGATTCAAAAGATCTGAACGAAGTAGTCATCAGTGGCCAGAACGGCGGCTATACGGAGAAAGAAGTGTCTACCTCCCTTCGTCTGAATACTCCTATCCTCGAAACACCCCAAAATATACAGGTGGTAACTAAATCCATGCTGAAAGACCAACAGGTGATCAGCATGAGCGATGGTCTTATCCGTAATGTG
Source organism: Chitinophagaceae bacterium (assembly GCA_035497375.1). Lineage (GTDB taxonomy): Bacteria > Bacteroidota > Bacteroidia > Chitinophagales > Chitinophagaceae > Rurimicrobium. The sequence goes on from DATJDO010000309.1 coordinate 1,789, forward strand.
AGTGGTCTGGTGCGTATGGAGCACTGGGGTGATATGTATACGAATATTACGGCACGCGGCTCCCAGATACAGGCCCTGCGCAATGGCTTCAACGTGGTAAATTCCTACTGGGGCCCTTTGACCGAGGATATGAGCTTTGTGGAGAATATAGAATTTGTAAAAGGCCCGGCCGGGTTTATGATCTCCAGTGGAGACCCCAGCGGCCTGTACAATGTGGTGACCAAAAAACCGACCGGTCAAACTAAAGGTGAAGCGACTGTAACGATGGGTAGTTTTGACCTGTACCGCGCAGCACTGGACCTGGATGGCAAACTTAGCAAAGACGGGCGCCTGCTGTACCGCATTAATATGGCGGCGCAGAATAAAAAATCATTCCGCCCCAACGAGTTCAACAACCGTTATGCTATAGCACCGGTGATCTCCTACCAGCTGGACAAAAGCACCAAACTGACTTTTGAATACAATTACCAGCGTGCTAGTATGAGCAACGTAGGTTCTTATTATATTTTCGATCCCAAAGGTTTTGCGACCAAGCCTGTCGATTTCACGATGCTGCCCGCTGGTCTGCCCGGTGTGACCATCAACGATCATAGCTTTTATGTAAACCTGCAGCACAGTATCAACGACAACTGGAAAGTAACAGCACAAGCTGCCCGCTTTATCTACAACCAGGTTGGTTCTTCGGCATGGCCCAGCGTGGTGAATCCGGACGGTACCATTATCCGCAATGTGGGTATCTGGGATTCCCGCAGCCGTATGAGTATGGGCCAGGTATTCCTGAACGGACAGGTACGTACGGGTGGCGTAAACCACAAGATCCTGGCAGGGCTGGATATGACCAATAAGGAATATATCGCTGACTGGAGCCAGTCTCATGACCTGGATGATACGACAAACTATTTTGATCTGAACGACCCTGCCGAAGATGTGAATACTGTATCCAACGGCTATCCTGTATTCGACCGTTCCAAACCCCTGGAACAAAGAGCACAGGCGGGTTATGGCTATCAGAACCTGACCTCTACCAGCCTGTATGTGCAGGATGAACTGGGCTTTTTCGACAATAAACTGCGCCTGACCCTGGCCGGTCGCTTTACCGACCTGAAACAGGCCTATGCCGGACCGGCAGATAAAGCGCAACGCTTTACCCCACGTGCAGGACTGAGCTTCTCTTTCGACAAACAAACAGCTGTGTATGCCTTGTATGACCAGGCTTTCGTGCCCCAGACCGGTCTCCTCAGCAACGGAGATAAAGTAAAACCGATCACCGGCGACAATATGGAAATCGGTGTGAAAAGACAATGGATGAACGGCCGTTGGAGCACTGGCCTGACCGGTTACCGCATCATTAAGAATAATGAACTGATTGCCGACCCTATGCAGGCGCCCACTTCAGGCCTGAGTATCGAGATGGGGCAGAAACTGGTTCAGGGTGTTGAATTTGATCTGCGTGGTACCATTGTGCGCGGACTGAATATCGTGGTCAACTATGCCTACACCAATTCTACCATCCTGAAACTGGCTCCTGGTATTACCACGCTGAAAGAAGGTGATGTGGTGCCGGGTTTTGCAAAACATACAGCCAACGCCTGGCTGACCTACCGCATCCAGTCTGGTGTACTGAAAGGCTTCGGTATCTCCGGTGGTGCGACCTTCCTGGGCGACCGCGCTACGTATTGGGATCCTGCTCCTACAGGAGGTCAGGGCATCAAAGATTACTTTAAAGTTGATGCAGGCCTGAGCTGGGAAGGAGAAAAAATGAGCATTAATGCCAATGTGTTCAACGTGTTGAATGAATACCTGTACAGTGGTTCTTATAATGCCTGGCTGAAAGCCTACAGCTGGCAGACAGACCCTCCGCGTAACCTCAGACTTTCCGTAGCCTACAGATTTTAATGACGATAAAAAAAGCAATTGGAACAATACACCTCTGGCTCGGACTCACGTCCGGGCTAGTGGTTTTATTCCTGGGTATTACCGGCTGTATACTTGCGTTTCAGCGGGAGATCGAGATGGCTACCAAGCCTTACCAGTTTGTGACGCCCCGCGATCACAGTTTTATTACGCCTTCCCGGATGCATACCATAGCATCGGCACAACTACCGGGTAAACATGCCCATAGTATTACCTATGGGCAAAAAAACAAAGCTGCCGTCGTTACCTTTTACCACGACGAGCCGGAATATTATTACCAGGTGTACCTGGATCCCTATACCGGCGCGGTGTTGAAGGTGAACAATATGGACGACGATTTCTTCCGTATCATCGTCAACGGTCATTTCTATTTATGGCTGCCGCATGATATCGGCAGGCCCATTGTAGCGTCTGCTACCCTGATCTTCGTCGTCATGATGATCACAGGGATCGTACTCTGGTGGCCGAAGAACAAAGCGGCACGCAAGCAGCGCTTTTCTGTGAAATGGAATGCTAAATGGCGCAGGGTCAATTATGATATGCACAATGTGCTGGGCTTTTACATGAGCTGGGTCGCCATCTTTATTGCGATCACCGGCCTGGTCTGGGGCTTCGAATGGGTGTCTAAATCCATCTATTGGTTTGCCTCCGGCGGTGACCAGGCCATAGCATTTTATGAACCTGCGTCCAGGCCGGGAGGAAAGAGTAGTACAACTATACCTGTTGAAGACCGTGTTTTCGAAAAAATGGCAGCTCTTTACCCTTCTGCCGAAACACTTGAAGTGCATTTTTCAGAAAACGACACCAGCGCTATTGAAGGCGCTGCCAACCCGGATGCTTCCACCTACTGGCAGACCGATTATCGTTATTTTGACCACCATACCCTGGAAGAAATACCGGTGACCCATCTGTACGGAAGGTTGAAAGATACCAGGGTGGCGGATAAGATCGCCCGTATGAACTATGATATTCATGTGGGTGCCATATGGGGCCTGCCCGGTAAGATACTGGCTTTTTTTGCCAGCCTGCTGGCCGCCAGTTTACCTGTGACCGGGTTCCTGATCTGGTGGGGCCGGAAGAAAAAGACAAAGCCTTCGGTGAAAGCTTCACCCTTAGTTCGTTAATCTGACTAATTTTATGTTCTGCCAGGAGCCGCATTATTGCGGCTCTTTTTTTGCGCAAACCGTTAAGTAATATTTGTATATTTATTTTTTCTCTGTGTAATGGTTTTCAATTAAAATTCATAAAAGACAGGTTATTCCTATCCTAAAATGGGTGTTTTTCCTTTGCCCGTATGCTTCTGGCTACGATACCTTTGCTTGAACAATGAAAAATATATAAAAAGCATTGTATGAAAATTTTAATTTAATGAACACAAAAATTAATGTTATGCATCGCGTCAAATTGTTTACTGTCTGCATCGGTTTACTGGCCTGCGGGCAGGATGTATCGGCACAAAGCATCAGCCCTTCGGTGCTGAATGCCACAGGAGGAAGCCAGTCTGTCGGTCCCAACACGTTTGAATGGTCTGTTGGGGAGATGACACTGGTCAGCACGGCTTCTGCAGGAAGCATTATCGTCACACAAGGCTTGCTGCAACCCATACAGGCGCCCTCTGCCATTGGCAGCACCGTAATGAACGCGGAAGATTTATCCGTCTTTCCGGTACCCGCTTCCTCAGTGCTGAACATCAAACCCGCTTTCAAACAAGGGGGGAGGCTGGACCTGCTGCTTCTGGATGCTACCGGCAGGACCGTATTGCATTCAGAAGCTGTGCTTAAGACCGGTACCGAAATGCAGGAGCTCAACATCGGATCTATCGCCAATGGCAACTACATGCTGAACATCAGTTATCATGCCGCCGGAAACCTCAACCGTCAATCGTATAAAATTCAAAAAATCAATTAATTCCTCATCGTATCAAATCGTTTTTATGAAAAAAGCATTATTCATTGTAGCACTGGCATTATCGGCTGCTGTTGGCACAAGAGCACAGGCTCCGCAATTATTCAATTACCAGGGTGTGGCGCGTAACAGCGGAGGCACCGCATTGGCTTCAACTCCAATTGGGTTGCGCATCAGCATCCTGGATGGCGGCCCTGCAGGAACAGTTGTTTATCAGGAAACGCATGCCACGACTACTAATGCCTTCGGCCTGTACAACGTGGCCATAGGATCGGGTACCGTGGTCAGCGGCGCTATGGCCGGTATCGAATGGTCAACCGGCAATAAATACATGCAGGTGGAAATAGATCCTGCCGGCGGAACGAGCTATTCTGCTTTGGGATCGACC
>DATJDO010000310.1:0-15534 GCA_035497375.1 Chitinophagaceae bacterium
TTTTATATTATGGACAACTCCGGCAATCTCCTGAAATTCGGAGAGCGTGTTGCCGGCTAAAAACAGACCGTATGTGCTGCTACAAAACATTGCACAAGAATAAGGAAGGTTATGTGGTCTTTTGCAAAAGCTGCGAAAGCCTGCATGTTGGTTACGGGAATGTAGTACTGTCGCACAGTATCGAAGAGTTTTACTCTTTTGAAGCGAAGATAGATGCATACAGGCGGGAATACCAGTATGACACTTATCCTGACCTCAGGACTGTTTCTGTTACCACCTGCTCGCGGGCGATTACACTGGTCTTCAGCCCGAACGACCTCAGGAAACTCAGTGGTATCCTGCACCGGGCAAAAGAAAAACTCACCCTAGAAAAATTGTTTGTTTTCAATGACAACTAAACCAATTTTAAAAAAAGGCCTTGCTTTTTTGCTAAGCCTTTCCGTTGTACCGGCGCTGGCGCAGCAGCAGGATACAGCAGGCATTTCCAGGGACAAGGTTCTGTCCCATGTAGTGGTCACAGGGCAATACCGGCCGGTAAAACCTGAAGACGCTGTACAGCGCATAAGGGTAATCGATGCCAAAAAAATTGCCGCAATGGGTGCACAAAACCTGCGCGATGTGCTGCTGAACGAGATGAATGTATCCGTTTCGCAGGATGATGCCTTAGGCAGCCGTGTCAGTATACAGGGTATGTCAGGCCAAAACGTAAAAATACTCGTCGACGGCGTGCCGATTATCGGCCGCCAGGATGGCAACATAGATATCTCGCAGATCAACACCTACAATGTAGAGCGCATAGAACTCGTGGAAGGCCCGATGTCCGTGAACTTCGGTACGGATGCTCTGGCCGGAGCGATCAATATCATCACCAAGAGTACTATCGGCAAAAAGCTTGAAGGGGCTGTCAATACGTACACCGAATCTATTGGTAAGTACAATGCCAATGCCAATGTAGGATACAACGCAGGCAAGCATACTTTTATGCTGGGCGGTGCACGCAACTTTTTTACCGGCTGGGATCCCAACCAGGAGTCGCACTACCTGGATTTCGGAGCCAGACCGGCAGACGCCAGCCGGGCGCAACAATGGGATGCAAAGGAGGAATACAACGCCAATTTTCAGTATAGCTACAAACTCAACAGGACAACACTCCGCCTGAAAAGCGATTACTTTCACGATATCATTACCAACCGCGGGAAACCAAATGGTTTCTACGGATACGATGCTTTTGACGATGTATACAAGACAACAAGGTTCAACAATGGTGTGTTTGCAAATGGAAAAATTTTCCGCAATAAAACATACAGTTTCCTCGCGGCATACAACCAGTATAAAAGAGAGAAGAATACCTATACGGTCGACCTGACCAACCTCGATAAGGCTCTTTCTGCAGCCTCCGATCAGGACACTTCAAAGTATACTTCATTCAACTCCCGTGCAACATTCAGCAACAGCAATCCTGCGGCTAGGTTAAATTATGAAGTAGGTTATGATATTACCATAGACAATGGAACGGGTAAGCGCATCTTAAACAAAGAACAGCAGATTGGAGACTATGCTGTCTACGGCAGTACAGAAGTAAGGGTTGTGAAAGAGCTGATCGCAAGGATTGGTTTGCGTTATGCATATAACACGGCATTCAGCACGCCACTTATCCCCTCGCTGAACCTGAAGTATACGCTGATGAAAGCACTGACACTCCGTGGTTCGTATGCCCGCGGATTCCGTGCGCCCAGTATCAAAGAGTTGTACTTCGAGTTTAAAGACAGCAACCACGATATCTACGGTAATCCGAACCTCACACCCGAAAATTCCAATAACTACAATGTAGCCGCGAATTATTCCTTCAAGACAGATGCCATTCAGCACAGTGTGGAAGCCTCTGCTTTTTACAACAGTATAGACGACATGATCGCGCTGGCAGGTCCCGATTCCCTGTTTCGCTATAACTACATCAATATCGACCTGTATAAGACCCAGGGAGTACAGCTGAGCTGGTCCGGGCAGTACAAAAACCTGAATGTTACCTTGAGCGGATCATATATCGGGCGCTACAACAAATTGCCGGAAAGCGAAAATAGTGTTCCGCCTGCATTCTTCTATACGCCGGAGCTGCGGGTGAATGTGAGCTATAACTGGGTAAAGTATAATACCGTGTTTTCCCTCTTCTCCAAATATACAGGGCAGATGCCGGGCGTAGGATTGGATGTACAGGGCAACCCGATACTGCTGCCTATAAAAGCGTATGGCCTTGGCGATATTTCTGTCACCAAGAATTTTCCAAAAATCAAACTTTCCTTCCTGGCCGGTTGCAAGAACCTGCTGAATGTGCGCAACGTCAATTATACAGGTAATGCATCGGGCGGATCAGGCGGTGTGCACACTGCATCTTCAGCCAGCATATCGGTAGGCACAGGGCGTTCTTACTTCCTGGGTCTGGGTTATCAATTTTCAAAGCAATAATGAGTTTATGAAGACAAGAAATATACTACTGTCGCTTACGCTTCTGAGTGTATTCAGCAGTTGCCTGAACAAAGAAACGCCCGTTCCGTTGAAGCCGAAAGGTGAAGAAACCACCGCTTCGGTAGAGATGGGAGAAGACTACCACTGGCAGATGTACTTCAGCCTGAAGAATAATGCAATGGTTGGTAAAATACTATACAGCTCCTGGGATCTGGGCTTCGAGAATGAAGCTTCCGGTTTCCGTATCGTGCTGAATGGGGGCAAGTTCGGTATGGCTGCTTACCGTACCGGCAAAACAAACTTTGCATCAGTAACGATTAAAGATACGGTTGGTATAGAAGGGAAGATTGACATGCCTTCCGGCAGCCTGGACAGTACGGCCATAGGCGACTGGCGCAGTGGTAATCCGGTATATGTGGTCAATAGGGGAACCAACGAAAGTGCCAAATGGCAGGGATTTGTCAAGATTCAGATTGTGTCGGTTGATGCAACAAAATACATAGTGCATTTTGCCGACATAGATGGTTCCAATGAAAAAACAATGGACATACCGAAAGATAACCAGTATAATCTTGCTTTCCTTTCCTTTTCCGACGGGGGCAAGACATTGACTGTAGAGCCGCCCAAAGCAGAATGGGATATCGTCTTCACCAAATATACGCATTACTATTACGATCTGAATATGCCATATTCCGTAGTCGGTTGCCTGCTCAACCGCTACCAGACCTCCGGCGGTCTGCTGGACAGTACCAGCAAAGACTTTAGTGTTGTAGACCTGGAGAAAGCCATGACGGCAAAGCTGACACCTTTCAACGGCGCCATCGGTTTTGACTGGAAATACTACGACCTTAATTCCGGCAAATACTCTGTCAACTCTGCGAAGCATTATATCATCCTGAGTCAGCAGGGTATTTATTACAAGCTACGCTTTATAGATTTCTACCAATCAGGTGTAAAGGGTGCGCCCAAGTGGGAATACCAGCAGCTTTGATCTCCTGCATTTGTAGTTTGAAAGGGCCTGTTTTATACAATAAAACAGGCCCTTTTACATCATTATACGCTTTTGCATTTCTTTAGGGCATGATGAAAACCAAACCTCTTCCTCCGCAGTAATTTTATTACAACAAAACAAAACGGAAATGAAAAAGATATTACTTACAATGAGCGCACTCGCGTGGATAACGGCTACACAGGCACAAGTTCCTTTGCTCAAATGGGCAAAAGGATTCGGAGGAGGATCGGCCGATTATGCCAATAACATTGTTGTTGATGCTGATGGCAACAGTTATGTTACAGGCTCTTTCCAGGGTACGGTCGACTTTGATGCGGGTGCCGGCGTACACAACCTGAGCTCCAATGGAGGGTCAGATGCTTTTATTGTAAAGCTGGATGCGAACGGCAATTTCCTTTGGGTAAAAAATTTCGGAAGCAGTGATCATGACGAAGGTTTTGGACTGGCCACAGACGTTTCCGGTAATGTCTATTTATCCGGCTCATTCGAAGGTACTGTAGATTTTGATCCCGGCCCGGGTGCCGTCAACAGTACTTCCGCAGGTGCTTCAGATGCCTTCCTGATCAAATTGAATGCCTCGGGAGATATACTATGGTACAAAACATTTGGCGGCTCCGGTGCCGATGTGGCTACGGCATTGATGCTGGACGCTTCAGCTAATATTTACCTGGGCGGTAACTTCCGCAATACTGCAGATTTTGATCCCGGTTCCGGTACAGAAAGCATGAGCTCGCTGGGGCTCTCGGATATGTTTGTTGTAAAACTGGATGCTTCCGGCTCCTTTGTATGGGCGCGCCGGATGGGCGGTCTGTTCGACGATAATCTCTCTGCATTGTCACTGGATGTTTCCGGAAACGTATTGCTTGCTGGGTCATTTTCCGGTGTGTCAGATATGAATCCCGGAGCTGGGACGGATAACCTGGTCTCCAATGGCTTGAATGATGCCTTCCTATTGCAACTGGATGCTTCCGGTTCTTATATGTGGGCCAGGCAGTTCGGCGGATTATTTGATGATCATGCTTCAGATATCGCAGTAGATGCCTCTGGCAAGATCTACCTTGCCGGTTACTTTAATAATATAGTAGTCTTTGACCCCGGTTCTGGCTCAAACCTGCTGACCTCATTAGGTCTTTCCGATGGCTTTGTGTTGCAACTGGATGCATCTGGTAACTTCTCCTGGGTCAGGAAAATGGGCGGCCTGTTGGCGGATAATGTCAACTCCATTGCAACAGACCTTTCCGGTAATGTATATGTAACGGGTGCCTTCCAGGGAAACGCCGATTTCGGTACCGGAACGACTTTATCTTCTGTAGGCCAGTCAGATGTTTTTATTTCCCGGATCGACCTGTCCGGCAACTTTATATGGACAAAAAATATTGGCAGTAGTACAGACGACTATGGTAATGCTCTTGTTGTCAATAATGCCGGGAATATCTACACCACCGGTGTGTATAGTGGAAAAGCAGATTTCGGTCTGGGGCTCGGCCTGTTTGATATGGAGGCACCTGGGGGTGGCTCAGATATGTTCACACAGCGCCTCGCACCCTCCGGAACATTGATCGAAGACGAGGGCACACTCAGCACTGTGTTGCCCTATCCGAATCCCAACAACGGAATCTTCAGCTTTATGCTTGCAGGAGATGCGGCAGTAGAGATTTACAGCGAAGCTGGCTTGCTGGTGTACAGCCAGGTTGCGGGGAGAGGCCTGAATAAGATTGACGTCAGCAACCAGCCCAATGGTATGTATTTTGTAAAAATGACATCCGGAGATATAGTTGAAAATCACTCCCTGGTAAAATTTTAGTGGTTGCAAAAAAATGCCGCAATCAAAAGATTGCGGCATTTTTTATCTCAATGAATTTTTACAGACCTGTAGACCTTTACCCATTCAGGCATTGCCCATTTATTTCAGCGGAATATAGATATCAAACTGCGCCCCTTCTCCAGGCTGTCCTGAAGCGACAATAGCGCCGCTGTGGTTCTCCACGATCTTTTTTACGATGGCGAGGCCTATACCTGTTCCTGAATATTCTCCCTTCTCATGCAGCCTTTGAAATACTTCAAATATCCGCTCAGAGAATTGCGGTTCAAACCCAATACCATTATCACGGATCACCAGGTGACAATATTTTTCGGCGATAAGGGTTTTGATACCGGTATCCGTTCCATTCACCTGTGCGCAGGAGATGGTGATGTGAGGAGCGATGCCCGGCTTGGTAAATTTAATGGCGTTGCCCAGCAGATTGTGCAGGAGCTGTACCATCTGGAAGGGAATCATCCTGGTCTCGCAAGGTTCCCCGACGATGTCAATTACCGCATTGTGTTCCCTGATAGATTCGGCAAGGTCCAGTTTTACTTCATTAAAAATCTCATTAAAATTCCTGATCATAAAAGAATGATCTGTAGCCGTGGTTCGTGAATACGTCAGCAAGTCCTGTATTAGCGTTTGCATTCTGTTTGCCGACTGCTGCATTCTGTGGAAATAATCACGCCCCTTTTCGGATAAATGCTCTGCTTCCTTATCCAATATACGGGCTGCAAACAACTGTATCTTGCGCAAAGGTTCCTGCAGGTCGTGGCTGGAGATATACGCAAACGATTGAAGCTCCGAATTCATTTTTTCCAACAGCCTGTTCTTTTCTTCCAGCTGCTCGGCATAAGACCGTAAATGTTCTTCAGTTTCTTTTTTGTCTGTAAGGTCGTGTGTGATCTTTGAGAAACCGATCACCTTTCTCTGTTCATCCTGTATAGCGGTAATCACTACTTTTGCCCAAAACAGCGAGCCGTCCTTTTTGATACGCATGCCCTCATGCGAAGCCTTTCCGGCCGTTGCAGCCGTTGCCAGAAGCCTTTCCGGAAGCCCTATAAATTTATCCTGGTCGGTATAAAACACGGAAAAATGCCGGCCGATGATTTCAGCAGCATCATACCCTTTGATCTTTTCAGCACCCTTATTCCAGTTTTCAATGACGCCATCCTTGTTCAGGTAGAAGATAGCGTAGTCCTGTATTTCGCTCACCATCATGTGGTAGCGGGCTTCGCTCCTGGCCAGTTCTTCATTCAGCTCCTGCATCTCTCTTGTGCGCTCCAGTACCTGCCGTTCCAGTTCCTGGGTAAACATCTTCTGGTCCTGGATATCAGTAGTGGTGCCCACCCACATTTGTATGCGGCCATCTTCGTCCTGCTGGGGGACGGCTTGGCTGAGTTGCCAGCGGTAGATGCCGTCTTTGCGCAGAAAGCGATGCTCTACACTGTATATATGCCCTTCAGAAAGGCTTTGCAACCACTTATCCCTGCAATTACTCCAGTCATCCGGATGCATGATAGCCTGCCAGAAATTGCTCATGGCTGCTCCCGCTTCAAGGCCGGAATAGTCGGAGATATACCGGTTAAAGTAATCCGGGCTGCCATCGGCTTCTGTCGTCCATACCATCTGTGGTATGGCATCTGCCAACAGGATAAACTTTTGTTCCCGTTCCTGCAGGCTGATCTGGTGATTTTTTTCCTCTGTAATATCCCGTAAGGTGCCAATTAGTTTTTCCGGTTTTTGCTCTGTATTGTGAAATACTTTGCCCTGAACCTCTACCCAACGTATAGTGCCGTCGCTACAGATGATTCTTGAGATGTAGTACAGGTGACCCTTCTGGTAAGCATCGCGAAATGCCCTGGACCGTGCAGGAAGATCATCCGGGTGAATGCGGGCCACCATTTCCGAATGACTGACGGAGTCAGAGTTGTCAAAACCGAAAATGTCGAGAAAGCGTGGTGTATAAGTAACTTTATTTGTAGGCACATCCAGCTCCCAGATGCCGAGTTCGCTGGCCTCTACGACAATGTTGAGCCTAGTCTCATCCTCTTCTATTTTTTGTTTGGCCAGATTCAGGTCGGTGACATTTGCCGCAGCCATCATCACCCCATACACCGCCCCTTCTGCTGCAAACAAGGGTATAAGACTATAGTTGAAATAAAAAGAAACAGCGGTTCCGTTTTCATCCTTTTGCAGCAATTGCCTGTTGTGTGCATGAAGCGGGGTGCCGCTACGAAACACGCTTTCAATTTCTTCAAAAATTCCCTGACCATTCCATTCGGGCAGCAAGTGCTTCAGTGAGCGGCCGACGAGGTCACTACCCTTTCCAAAAATGTCAATAATACTCTGGTTAGCAATATCAATGTTCAATTCCCGGCCCGTAAACACTCCGATGGGGAAAGGTGCAGTTTTGAGCAGTTCGCTGATTCTTTTTTCGCTGATCTCCGCTGCCATCCTGGCTTCAACCTTTTCTGTTACATCATTTACCGTGATCATAATGCCGGATACAGCCCCCTGTGTATCATAAAGAGGTGCATATTCAAAATCCAGGTAGAATGCCTTTAAACCATCGTCTCCCGCAACATACGCCAGCGCTTCCTTTTCGGTATACGGGCGGGCACTGGAGAAAACATCATTCAGTAAGGCTTCATATTTTTGATGCCGCAGTTCCGGGAACACGTCAAGGATACTGCGGCCCATAACGTCCTCTTCTTGCTTGCGCCATATTTTTTCGAACATTACAGTATTGGCCAGTTCTACTACATGATCCTTGCCCCGTACAATAGTCATCGGTATCGGAGACTGCATCATCATGTTGCGGAATTCGCGCTCACTTTCTGTAAGGTTGTGCTTCGCCTTCACCGCATCTGTTACATCCATAGCCACCACCATCACACCTGTTACTATATTGTCTTCCCGCAGTGGATGGTAGATAAAGCTGAAGTGAGCCAGCTCTTCTTTCCCAAAGCGGTTCAACATCACCGGGAACTCTGAACTTTGAAAGGGTATGCCAGTAAGCAGTACTCCCGTGAGCAAAGGCTCTACAGACTCCCTCACTTCCGGTAATCCTGTAAATAGAGAATGACCTATAAAGCTTTCTTCCTTCCTGTCTATGATCTCAAGGTATTTCTGGTTGGCAACCTCCACAATAAAATTTTTTCCGCGGAGAATGGTGATGCCCACCGGGGCCTGATGTACCATATCCCGGAAACGCTTATCGCTTTTGACCAGCTCCTGCTTGTTCTTCACCTGGCTGGTTACATTGGTTGACATGTGGTGGATACCATAAATATCTCCTGCCTTATTCCGCAACGCTTTGTAGGTAAAGTCAAAATAGAAAGTCTGCAGGTCGCCGTCTACAAAAAGCTCCGCTTTTTCTTCTTTGCCGGTATAGGTTTCTCCTGTGGTATAGACGTGGTCGAAGATGTCAAGAAAGGGTTGGCCTTTTAACTCGGGCAGCGCTTCTGCAATCGGTTTCCCGATCACTGAGGCATCTTTGCCCCAAAAACCCAGCATCATATCATTGGCATACTGGATGCGTATTTCCCTGCCGGTGTACAGGGCAGTTGCTACCGAAGCTTCTTCGATCAGTGTTCGGAAGCGGTATTCGCTATCCTGGAGTTTGCCGAGTACTGTTTTCTTTTCTGTAATGTCCTCCAGCGTGCCGCTGAAGCGGGTGGCACGGTCGTCCTTGAATTCAGCCCTACCCTTGGCCACCACCCTTCTGAGTTCGCCATTTCTGAGGTTCACAACAGTGTATTCTATCTCATAAGTGCCACCTGATTCAGGATTCAAAGCATGGGCGATAGCATCTGTTACCGCTTGCCTGTCGTTTTCGTGAATGGCAGATAAGGCCATAGTCAATTCAATATCCTCTGTGGCAGGCAACCCAAACCAATCTTTCAGTCTTTCATTGCCGGTAAACCGGTTGGTTGCCGGATCCAGGTCCCAGGTTCCCATTTTGCCCGCGTCGATAGTAAACCGCAATTGCTCTTCCCGGGCCTGGATACTGTTCAGTATTTTTACTTTTTCGGTAGTCTCCGTACAGGTCACCAGTACCCCGTTAATGAGATTGTTGTCATCGATAATGGGGCTGTAGCTGAAGGTCCAGTAGACATCTTCTATACGGCCATTCCTGTATATGGGTATCAGGGCATCTTCATTCCAGGTGGCACCGTCACCCCTCAATACCTGGGCGATCATGGGCTGGATCGTTTCCCATATCTCAGGCCAGGCTTCCCTTGCAGGCATGCCGAGTATACCCGGGTGTTTACCCTCATTACCCAGGCTGGGGCGGTAGGTATCGTTATAGAAGCAATACAAATCCTGCCCCCACCAGACAAACATAGGGAAACGGGAATGTAAAACAATACCGAGAACAGTGCGGAGACTTGGAGGCCAGCTCGCTGGTTCTCCCAAGGGGTGATCCTTCCAGTCTTTATTGCGTATCAAAGCACCCATTTCTCCGCCGGCTTCCAGAAAAGAAAGTGAGGCAGGCGAGGTTTGTTCTCCGGGAACAGTAGTCATTACGTGTTTTTTATTCAGATATGATAGCCTTTCAGCATTCAGGTAAAAATAGACGAATTAAACGTCTTGGGCAATAATAATATACGTGCTACAGAGCAGCTTACAGGGCTTTTGGCTATATTTATAAAAATTTAGATTTTTCTAAACGCACATAAAAAATTATTTATGAAACGAATCAGGCAGTCCCTGGCACTCTTATGCCTTGCTTTCCCCTCGCTGGCCCTGGCGCAGAATGGGAAAATACCTTTGGATAGCAAAATCCGGACTGGTCAGCTTCCGAACGGCTTGAAGTATTACATCCTTCAGAACCATAAACCGGAGCATAAAATAGAATTGCGTATGGTGGTGAATGCAGGTGCCATACTCGAAGACAAAGACCAGCTGGGCCTGGCACATCTGATGGAGCATATGAACTTTAACGGGTTGGCTCACTTTCCCAAAAACGAAGTCGTGCATTACCTGCAAAGTATAGGCGTAGACTTCGGCGCCGATCTGAATGCATACACCAGCTTTGATGAAACTGTATATATACTCCCTATCCCTGCGGACGATAAAAAGAAAGTAGACCAGGGCTTCCAGATTATTGCAGATTGGAGTGGTGCTGCACTGCTTGAAAATGATGAAATAGACAAAGAGCGTGGCGTGGTACTGGAAGAAAGCCGCCTGGGTAAAGGCGCCGACGACCGTATGATGAAAAAATGGTTACCCGAATACCTCAACGGCTCCTTGTATGCCAACCGGCTGCCCATAGGAGATGATGAGTTGCTCAGGACGTTTAAACATGATGTGATCAAACGTTTTTATAAAGACTGGTACCGCCCCAACCTTCAGGCGGTAATGGTAGTCGGTGATATCGAACCCGCAGAAGCAGAGCGGCTCATCAAGGAAAAATTCAGTGGCTTTAAAAACCCCGCCAATCCAAGGCCCAGGCCCGAAAGCTTCGATGTGCCGGCTCGTACAGCCAGCAAAGCCATGGTATTAAGCGACAACGAAGCCCCGTATACGATGGTGCAGATTATCGGCAACAGTAAAAAGAAAACTTCAGCAACTACAGAAGCGGAGTACCTGGACGATACCCGCGAATCGTTATTCAATGCGATGATTTCTGCCCGTATGGAAGAACTTAAAAACTCAGCCAACCCTCCTTTCGTATTTGCGTATGGTGGCGTGAGCCGTGGCTGGGCACGTGGCTGGGAGAACTTTCAGCTGTTTGCGATCTGCGGAAATGAAAAAATAAAAGACGCTACAGAAGCACTGGTAAAAGAAGCCCTCAAGGTGAAAAAATTCGGCTTTACGGCAGCCGAGCTGGAACGAGCCAAAGCATCCGTAATGGCGAACTACGAGAAAATGTACAATGAAAGAGATAAGACGGAATCGAGAATCAAGGTGGATGAACTGGTACGGCATTTTCTCACCAACGAGCCCGTACCCGGTATCGAGTGGGAGTACAATATTGTAAAAAATAAACTCGCTTCTATTTCACTTACAGAAGTGAACCAATGGAAAGACAGGATCGATATTGACAAAAACTATTTCGCACTGGTGACGACGAAAACAGCAGCCAACCTGCCTACAGACGCCAACCTTAAATCGTATGTTGACGAAGCCTTGAAAGCACAAGTGGTGGCTTACCAGGAAAAAGAACTGCCTTCAGTATTGCTTGAAAAACAACCTGTAAATGGTAAGATTGTCAAAGAAGAAAAAGATGCTGTGATCGGCACGACAAGCTGGACCCTGAACAATGGGGCAAAAGTGACCTACAAGCATACTAACCTGAAAAACGATGAGGTGCTGTTTTCTGCCTACCGCTTCGGAGGCTCTTCTGTTTATACCGGTGCCGACTACCAGAGTGCCGACTACTGCAATAATGTAGTAGACGAGATGGGCTACGGACGCTTTTCCAATACCGACCTGCAAAAATTCCTGAGCGGAAAGACAGTAAATGTGAATACGTATGTAGACCTGAACAATGATATTGTCAGCGGGCGTTCGTCTGTTAAGGATTTCGAGACAGCTATGCAGCTGCTGTACCTGAAGTGTACCGCTCCCCGCATTGATGAGACTGCCTTTTCCTCGTTCAAAAGCAGGCAGGTACAAATGATTGCGCAAATGAAATCGGACCCGCAAAGCTACTACGGTGATACGCTCAATAAATTCATGTACCACAGCAATCCAAGGAATAAGGAAATTCCTGATCCTGCTGATTTCGATGCCATCAAACTGAACAATTCGGTAGGTTTTTATAACAAACGTTTTAATACAGCTAATGGCATGAACTACTTCATTGTGGGCAGCATACCGGAGAACAGCTGCAAATTGCTGGTGGAAAAGTACATCGGTGGGCTCGGCAACGAAGCGGTGGAGAACAATAGTAAAGACGTAGGGCTGCATGCGATAGAAGGGACCAATTCATTTACGATCAATGCCGGTACCGAACCCAAAAGCATGGTCAATGAAATGAGCTACTTCTACACGCCGTATAGTCAGAAAGATGAATTGGAACTAACCCTGCTTGCAGAAGTGATCAACAACCGCATTACAGACATTATCCGCGAAAAAATGAGCGCCATCTATGGCGGTGGCGCAGCCCTGCGCCTGCAGAAATTTCCAAAAGAGAAGTTCATGATGCAAAGCTACCTGCCTTGCGGGCCGGAAAATGCCGAAAAGGTAAAGACTGCCTTCTGGGAGATAGTGAACGATTGTAAGAAGCCCGGCAACATATCTGCAGAAGAGCTGACGAAGGCTACGGAAACCTCCATTCAAAAGTATAAAACAGGTATCCAAACCAATAACTTCTGGCTGGCTACACTGAGTAAATACCAGCAGTTCGGACTGCCGATGGACAATATCAACAGTTATGAAAGCCGTGTCAAGTCAGTAAAGCCCGAAGCTTTGACCGCAACGGCCAATAAATACCTGAATTCAAAAAATGTGCTGCACGCCCTGCTGATGCCGGAAACGACCAAATAGTTACTTAAGCCAAAAGGAAAAATGCAGCGACAGTTCATTGTCGCTGCATTTTTTATTTCCGATAGGCCTATAAAGTTCCCCAAACCGTATAGGTCTGTAATAGGTAGGCTTATTCCAGTACCTTGTCGATATCTTCGTTGAGTTTTTTGAGCTCGTCTGCAATACTCATGCTGCTTGTCCCCATACTGTCTGTAGCATACATCAGCAGGCACATGGCCAGGAAGTCCTGATCATCCTTCCCGGAGTAAGCCTGTTTCAGTTCCGTTATTTTCTCGTCAGCTACCTTTACTGCGCGGCGGATGGTGTCCGCTTCGTTTTTCTTTACCAGTATACGATAGCTGCGTCCTGCAAGCCATAGGTTTACCGGGGTAAGATCTTCGTTTTGTATAGGTGTGTCCTGGTTCTGCATTCAGATGGGAGTAATCGTTTTCTTAATTTCCGGCCTGCCCGTTCAGCTCCTTAGGTGTGTGCTCCTGCCGCTGTAGCATTTTTTTCTGAAAGACCAGCAAGGTTATAACGCCGGTGCTGATCGCCGCGTCTGCTATATTGAACACAGGATCAAAGAAACTGAATGTCTTGCCGCCTACTAATGGAGCGGATTCAGGGAAGGTAAACTCGACCAGCGGGAAATAGAGCATATCCACCACCTGTCCGTGCAGGAAGCTGGCATAGCCCTGCCCGAAGGGTACAAATTGTGCAATGTGAAAACTACTTTCACTGAAGATCAGCCCGTAAAACATACTGTCGATCAGGTTGCCCATAGCCCCCGCCAGAATGAGTGCACCGCACACGATAGCACCGCGCGAATACTTTCGTGCCACCAGCTGCTTCAGTACATAAAAACCAAATCCCACCGCTATAAGGCGGAAAGAAGTGAGCAACAGCTTACCAATTGTTCCCTGGCTGAACTTCATGCCGAAGGCCATGCCGTTATTTTCTATAAAATGTAGCTGGAACCAATTGCCGATTACCTTGTAGGGTTCGCCATAATAGAAGTGCGTTTTTACATAAATCTTCGACCACTGATCAGCGATCAGCACTAATAATATAATAAGTAATGCGTGGCGGTATTTCACAAGGGCAGCTTTGATTGTTGACGTAAAGTGCAAATATAAGCGGATACCTTATAGCTTTACTTTTTTACGTATTCCTTACTGAAATCCCGTGCTTTTAAGATAAGCCGGGCAATAATCCCCTTCTGTGTTCCTGAGACGATACTTCGGGCAGGTTTGCTGTCGCGGTTCCTGATAGCAGAGGTCTTTAAGCCTGTTTGTGACCTCCAGCCCGAAACCGCCCTGATGTTTAATGCCTGGGGTTCTATACCTTTGCCTTCACTTTTTATTCATCAAAATAATTCAAATCATATGTCTGCGCAAACGCACAAACTCGCTACACGGCTTATTCATGCCGGAGTAGCCCCCGATCCTACTACAGGGGCCATCATGACGCCTATTTTCCAGACCTCAACTTATGTGCAGTCAGCACCAGGCGATCATAAAGGCTATGAATATGCCCGCACGCAAAATCCTACACGTGATGCCCTGCAAAGCGCCCTGGCCAATATCGAGAATGGGCGCTTCGCCCTGTGCTTCGGCAGCGGCATGGCCGCTACAGATGCCGTAGCTAAGTTGCTGCAGCCTGGCGACGAAGTGATCGTTTCCAACGACCTCTATGGCGGGACCTACAGGATCTTCACCAAAATCTTCGCAAACTATGGTATCGTTTTTCACTTTGTGGACATGCATGATGCCGTGAACATTGCGAACTATGTGAACAGTAAGACAAAGATGATCTGGGTAGAAACACCGACCAATCCTTTGCTGAATATTATCGACATAGAAGTCGCTGCTACAATATCCAAAGCCAATAATTTATTGCTGGTGGTAGACAACACCTTCGCCTCTCCATACCTGCAGAACCCGCTGGACTGGGGTGCAGACATCGTCCTGCATTCTGCTACCAAATACCTGGGTGGTCACTCGGATGTAGTGCATGGCGTACTGGTGGTGAATGACATTGCGCTGGAGGAGCGCCTGCGCTTTATACAAAACAGCTGTGGTGCCGTACCCGGTCCGCAGGATTGCTTCCTGGTGCTGCGTGGCATCAAAACCCTGCATGTGCGTATGCAACGTCACTGCGAAAACGGAAAAAAAATCGCACACTGGCTGCGGCAGCATCCTAAAGTAGGTAAAGTGCTTTGGTGTGGCTTTGAAGACCATCCGAACCATGCTATTGCACGCAAACAAATGCGCGACTTCGGCGGTATGATTTCCTTTACATTGAAAGACGACAATATAGAAGCTGCGCTGGAAGTGCTGAAGAAAACGAAATTGTTTGCTCTGGCAGAATCCCTGGGCGGAGTAGAGTCCCTGATCGGCCATCCGGCTACAATGACCCACGCGTCCATACCTCAGGAAGACCGTGTAGCCCGTGGCCTCAGCGATTCGCTGATCCGTCTCAGTGTAGGTATAGAAGATGCAGACGACCTCATCGAAGACCTGGCACAAGCGATCGGCTAGAAAGCTTTTATACAGAATGAACAGACGGGATATCAGGCGATATCCCGTTTTTTTATAGTATCCGCCCTGTCAGCACACCGATCATGCGCGGAATGCCCGGTAGCAGCTCTATGGCGAGACCAAAAAGAGGTAGTAGCAGGTAAGCCCAATAAGGATAAGTAAATCTTGCCGGTTCTCTCTGGATAGCATGAAACAGCAGCGGAAAGACCTGCTTGCGGTAATGATACAAGATCAGG
>DATJDO010000311.1:0-4036 GCA_035497375.1 Chitinophagaceae bacterium
CAATTGCTGAAAAGCCCGGCCAGCTATGAAACCCTGGTGCAGCAACAGGAGGCGATCCGGTATTGGGCAGCCCACCCGCAGCACTGGTCGGAGCAGATCACGAACGGCACCATTGTGATGCTGGAAAAATTTTACGAGTCGGCAGATTCATATGCCAGCCACCCGGGCGGAGCGGGTTTGCTGTCCGGTGAGTTTTTTCAAAAGCTGTTCAACCGGAACGAATACCATTTTACCCAGTTTTCCCTGTCGCATTTATCCGACTTTCTGAAAGGCTGCCAGGATTTTGTGCAACTGATGGACGGGGCAGAACCTTTGCCGCAACTGCTTGCCACTACATTCGCGGACATGCGCAAGGCGTTGGATCACCGCCTGACAAAGGACCTGCTGCGCCTGAGTAAAGACACACCCTTTAAAGAGGTAGCGCAACTCAGCTTTCATGCCCGCCGCGAAATGAAGACAAATATCCATTACCTGATCGAGCTGTATGCGCAGCTGGACGCCTGGCAGGGCATGGCTAAAGCGACCATGGAACACCAATGGGCTTTCCCGCAGCTGCTGCCCCAAACGGAGGTATGCCTGGAAGCCAAAGGCCTGTACCACCCTTTTCTCGACCATGCCGTACAGTACGACATTGCATTTGGCGAGGGCAGGAATTTTATGCTGCTCACCGGGGCCAATATGTCGGGCAAAACGACCCTGATGCGTGCCCTGGGGGTGTCTGCGATACTCGCGCACTTAGGCATGGGGGTGCCGGCCGATGCCCTGCGCATCAGTTTCCTGGAAGGGGTCATCACGAACATGCATGTGGAAGACGACCTGCTGAAAGGAGAAAGCTTTTTCCTGGCAGAAGTGAAAAGCATCAAGCAAACGGCTGAAGCCGTTTCCCGCAGTGGCGCGCAACTCGTACTGATGGATGAGCTGTTTAAAGGCACCAATGTGCACGATGCCTACGAATGCACCAAAGCGATTATTGAAGGCCTGATGTTGCATCCGCAACACATCATGATCCTGTCCACACACCTGCATGAGGTAGCCCGTCATTTTGAACACCAAAAAGGTCTGAGTTTTTACTGCTTTCATACCACACTGGGGCAGGACGGCAATTTCCAGTTCAATTACCGCCTCAGCGAAGGCATCTCCGATGAAAGGATCGGGTACAAGATACTGGTGCGTGAAGGGATTGTAGACATCCTGGGTGGAAAAGGCTAGGCATGCTATTTCTTTTCCAGTTCGGCAATTCTTTGTTCTAATTTTTCAATCAGGGCCTGTTGCTCCTGCATGGCTAAGGTTTTGCATCAATAAGCCGGGTAGAGCACTTTTAGTTAGATTTCACAAAATATAAAATTACACTCATATTTTATAGGGTAGTAGAAAGTACTGGTTTCAGGGGCCGGCAATTATTCCCTAATTTTACGCCCGATCAACCGTTCTATAGTACGCTATGCGCTATTTCATTTTTTGCATTTTCCTGTCCCTTTCTTTCTCTTCTGTCAGCCTGTGTGCACAAAACAGCCCCAAACGGGAATTTCGTGCCGCCTGGATCGCTACGGTGTCTAATATCGACTGGCCGTCCAAACCCGGACTACCTGCCGTGCAGCAGCAACAGGAACTGATCGCCAGGCTGGATGCCTTACGGGCTATGGGCTGCAACGCGGTGATCCTGCAAATCCGGCCGGCATCAGACGCCCTGTACGATTCGAAAATAGAACCCTGGAGCCGCTTCCTGACCGGCAAACAGGGACAGCAACCGTTCCCGGTGTACGATCCCCTGACGTTTGCCATAGAAGAAGCCCACAAACGGAATATGGAGCTGCATGCCTGGTTCAACCCTTTTCGCGCACTGACGGACAGCAAGAAAAATCCTAACCCTGCATCGCACATCACCTACACGCACCCGGACTGGATCATCAGCTACGGCGGCAAGTCTTACATCGACCCGGGCGTACCCGAGGCCAGGGAATATGTCACGAACGTGATTATGGATGTGGTGAAACGCTATGATATCGATGGGGTGCATCTTGATGATTATTTCTACCCGTACCGCATTGCAGGCCTGGAGTTCGGCGACACCCGGAGTTATGGCCGCTTTAAAGAGAGTTTTACAAATAAGGAGGATTGGCGGCGCAACAATGTGAGCACATTCGTAGCCACACTCTACACCAACATCAAAAGCACGAAGAACTATGTAAAGTTCGGCATCAGCCCCTTCGGTGTGTGGCGCAATGCCAGCAAAGACCCCGAAGGCTCTGCTACCCGCGGCGGCCAGACCTGCTACGACGATCTGTATTCAGACATCCTGCTCTGGCAAAGGAAGGGCTGGGTAGACTATACTTTGCCCCAACTGTACTGGGAACACGGGCACCGTGCCGCAGCTTTTGAAATCTTATTGCCCTGGTGGGAAAACCACAGCTACAAACGCCACATGTATTACGGACTGGGGGTATACCGCATGGCGGAATCGAAAGCCGTGATCTGGCAGGGACCAAAGGAAATACTCAGCCAGATTGAAGAGATCAGGGCAAAAAGCGAAAATCCCGGTGTGGTATTCTATAGTGCCTCTAGCTTTAATAAGATCGGTCCGGCGCTTGCGGACAGCTTAAAGTTTTCGACAAACAGGAACTTTGCTTTCCCTCCTACTATGCCCTGGCTGGATAATAGCGCTCCGTCAGCACCTAAACTGTCCGGCGACAGGAAACGGGACGGCATGCACCTGGAATGGCAAATGCTTACGGTAAAAGATAAAAATATGCGCTATGCCGTGTACCGCTTCCGTAAAAATGAGACAATCGACCTGGACAACAGCGCCCGCATCATTGCCGTTCAAAACGAACATAAATATGTGGACAGGGATGTCTCGGACAAAAAGGAGTACATTTATGTGGTCACTGCACTGGACCGTCTTTGGAATGAGAGCGCAGCAAGCAACGAGGTCAGTGATTAAACTCTTTTACCTGAACCTTTATGCGCCGCTATTCTTTACTATTGTTACTCCTGCTGGCCATTACCTCCTGTAGCAGAAAAGACTGTGTGAACGGAACGATCAAAATATACTTTCAGAATTTTGAGGCCGCAGATATGGCACTCCTGGAGATCACATCACATGAAAGGGGCAGCGCTTTTCAAAAGCCTGATCGGATCTTTTACTCCGGCACATCGGTACAAAACACCAGCGGGGATAGTATGGCCTTGCCTGTACTGCTTGATCTCAACCACGATTATCAGGTGCGGTTTATCTCTAGCGGCCTGGCATACCAGGTACATGAACTCTTCTTCCTGCAGCAACATATGAAAGAACAATGGGGCAAAAAACCAATGGATTGCCTTAATGAGCTGGCTTACACCATCAATTCAAAAAAGCTGAAAAGGCCGATGAAAACAATAAAATCAGGTGGAGATGCCAGTGTTTACATTGCGATAAACAAGAACGAACCGTACTAGGGAGATGAAACGGATTTGGTTCTGTTCTACTTATGAGGCGAGATTTCAGATGTAGGATGAGCACGCATACCTTCATCTTCATTTCTGATTTGTGATCTCAGATTTATGATTGAGCGATCAATTTCATCCTCAAATTTTCGCATTACCCTCATTTTCAAACCTTCAAATTACCGAATCTTCCAATTGTCTCATTTCACTTCCTGCGCTACGGCGTCAGCAAAGCGCCTGGCCCATATACCATACTCTTTTCCTGATGGATGCAGGCCGTCTTCTGCAAGGTAGGCCGCGTCTCTACCGTTAGTACGGGTACTTTCTGTAATTTCTACAAAATGGCATTTGTGCGACAGGCATATTTTTTGCGCTTCTGCATTATAAGCATCTATCTCTTTAGCGATAGCCGCCCTGTCCTTTCCTTCGGCAAAGGGTGTTACGCCCCAGTCCGGTATCGATAACACAAATACTTTATCAGTATGCCCGTTGGCAAAATGAATCGATTGTTCCAGCAATGCCGTAAACTCTTCCTTGTAATTGTCGACACTACGGCCGCGGTATTGGTTATTGACACCGATCAGCAAAGAAACTATTGAAAAGGTCTCCT
>DATJDO010000312.1:0-6719 GCA_035497375.1 Chitinophagaceae bacterium
AATACGTCGCTGTTTACATTGTATCGCATAAAGTTGAGGCTGTCCAGGCTGTTGGCTCCCACTTGCAGGAAAGTGGGGCTCATACCACTGGTCATGCCGCAAAGACCACTCATCCCGCTCAGCACATAGGACATATTGTTGCCCGAACCAACAATACTTAAAGTAGCGCTGCGGTTTTCACAGCTGTTCCAGAAACCTCTTTCGCGGAAGCCACCCAGATTGAGATCAGTTTTGAGGATGGAGTAGGCGCTGAAAGTGCCGGGAGGCGGGCCTAGATAGGTATTTTGCTGTGTGAAGGAAGAAACCAGGCTGTCACCGTCAAACTGGATGTCAGGGCAATAGTAAAGGTCTGTGGGTGCATCGCTTGGGCTATGTACTCTTTTGTACTGACGTAGGATGTTGCCCCACTCGTCTATGATGATGTAGAAGAGGGCGGGGTTCAGGTCTCCGCCGTCCCAGAGTACCTGCGTACCTGCTACTGCTATCAGGTGGCGCATAGGGTCGTTGGGGTCAGAGAACACGACCAGAGAATTGGCTTTGTCGCGCAGGACCATATTGGGCGGATAATAGTTATTGCGGTTCGCATTGTGGTACAGATAATGCCACATGAAATTGCCGTTGTAGTCGATACGGATCAGGGCCAGGTGCTCGTCGCTGGGATAGTTCACCGGGTCGAAGGTTCCTTCGCTGAAACTGATGAAATATTGTTCGACGCCATCTATAACGGCAGGCGCTATATCGACTGCGCTGTATTCGCTGAGATTGGCTGGCCTGGCTTTCTCGTACGACTGTGTCCAGAGCTGGTTCAGGTTCTGATCGTACTTGGTTACCCTCACTACATGCCGGAAGTCGCTGACGGACAGAATGCAGGTGTCTGAGGTTTCAATGATGCGTTCGGCGCCCCAGGTGGAGTCGCGCAGTATGGCAGCGATGGGGTTACCCGAAGCGTCCATCTTTGTCAACATGAGCTTGTCGCTGGTGCCCATGGGCCGGTTTTTCACAATAGAAGAGACGACATAGTGGCCTTTCCCGTTCTTCAGGAAGGCGACACTGTTACCCGAGTGGTCGGTGTTGGTGTTGGTCACCGGCGTAATAGAATACGTCCTGTTGGTCTGTGCCCCGGCATGCAGCGTAAGGCTAAGCGCCAGGCCCGCCAGCAATGGAGTAAGTGCAATTCGTTTCATAAAATGTTTTTGAGGTTAATGATGCTCAAAACAATCTATTTATGAAGAAGGTTCAGCGGGCTGATTGATAAGTGCAGCAGGATTTTTGATAAGTGTTACAGGTTCAGCATTCCTTTTAGTTGGGCAAGTTTGCGTAAAGATACCTCGTGGGCAGAGCCGTCTGTCAGCACCACGCTGGCATAATGACTGTTTTTGGGGTAGTGTAGTTTCTTAAGATGGTCTAAGTTCACAATGGCTGCATGATGGATCCGTACGAAAGAGGGATAGGCTTCCACGATTTCTTCAAAGTGTCGCAGGTTTTTAGAAGACAAGTGAGGAGGGTTGTCCTTGCTGATGATTTCTGTATAGGCACCTTTGGCCTTGAAGACCAGGATATCCGGTATTGTCAGGAAATAGATATCGTCATTGTGCCGGATCGCAATCTGGTGCTGCTGCACGGTGTTGTGGTACATTTCCGTTGCATGAGACAATTGCCGTGCAGTAGGATAGGCTGTGAGGCGCGTGTGCAGTTTTTCCATTGCGTGCACGAAATCTTCCTCATCAAGGGGTTTGACCAGGTAATCCAGGGCTGAAAGCCGTATCGCCTGCAGCGCAAACTGTTCGAAAGCTGTGGTAAACACCAGGTTAAAGTCGAGGTGCCGGAGTTGGGGAAATATGTTGAGGGAAGAACCGTCTTTCAACTCTATGTCCATAAAGACCAGTCCGGGTTTCATTGTATTGATGGCTTCTATGGCTTCGGTGCAGGAGGCCACTTCCGCGATCAGGCGGCAGGGGAATTGTTCCTGGTATTTGTCGATCAGTTGTCTGAGCGTACGGACGCAATGTGCTTCGTCTTCTACAATAATACAATGGATCATAAGGAGGTGTATTGGATATACAGTTTAACTTGTGTATTGTACTCGTTGTTTTCGGGTGAACTGATTTCGTAATGCAGGTTTACCGGTGCTGTTTTGTTGTAGATCGCCATACGGTCGTTGATGATAGACAGCGCCATAGAACGATGTTCCGGGGAGTTGCTGCTGGCGATGGCTTGTGCGGCTTCTATGCCGATGCCATTGTCGCTGATGGTAATGATGATTTCCTTTTCGTTCCCTTCTATGCTCAGTTCCAGTATACCTTTTCGGTCCATTTGGCCGATACGCCCGTGCCGGATCGCATTTTCAATAAAGGGTTGCAGGAACATGGTGGGGATTTCATACGCATTGCTATCCTGCAGACCGATGCTGCGCCGGTAGTCAAAACGGCCGGGAAAGCGCATCTGCTCCAGCTCTACATATACGTCAATGAACTTCAGTTCATCTTCAAGATATACCATTTCATGCCGGGTATTGTAGAGCGCCTGGCGGATCAGTTTGGCAAAACGGCTGAGGTAATACTGGCTTTTTTCCTGGTCGTTCTGGGCTATAAAATCCTTTATGGCATTCAGACTGTTGAAGATAAAGTGAGGGTTCATCTCTGCTTTCAGTGCCTCGAGCTTCAGGTGAGCCAACTTGTTTTCAAAGCTGAGTTTTTCGTGTTGTCTTCTGAAATAGTAGTAGGCAACAGCAGCACAGGCCAGGATAAGGGTAAGCAACATGATGCATCTGAACCACCAGGTCCTGTAAAAGACCGGGGCAATACTGAAGGGGATGTCCCATACTTCGCTGTGCACGTAAGGGTAGTCCTGGTCGTATCCGTAGATGATCAGCTGGTAGGAGCCTTCGCGCAGGGCAATCAGCTGAAGCCGGCCATCCGCAATGGTTCCGCTGATCGTATCCTCAGCATGGTTGATCAGGCGGTAGGTGAGCCGGAATCGGCTGCTGCGCTGAAAGTACGGAACAGAGATATCGAAAGCAATGTTGTTCTGGTCGTGCTGGAGTTGCGTCAGTGCATCCTGCTGATATTCCCGGTCGTTGATGCGCACGGTTTCAATGTACAAGGGTACGGTAGCGGGAGCCGGGTGAAAATTGAATTGCTCCGTTTGTACTATACCTTTAGGCGTGCCGATATACAGGCGATGCTGATGCAACAGAAGGTCTGTTATTTCATCCGAAGGAAGTCCGTCGTCTTTGAAGAAAATATTGTTCCTTCTGAATGCGATGATTTCTTTGCCTGGTGTGTAATTCAAGTGGTTCAGTCCATGCTGTGTTGCGACCCACAGGCTGTTGTCATTTGAGTCGATGACCAATTTGCGGCAATCATTGTCGGACAATATATTGTCGCTGCTCAAATGGGTTACGGATTGGCCATTGTATACATATACACCGCGGTTGGTGGCAAAGAACAGGTTCCGGTAGCGGTCTTCATAAATATGGCGGCAGTTCAGCGGTTCAGCATCCAGTTTCAGTTCTACGGAACGACCTGCGGTGTCACCTGTGCGGATGAAGAACACTTTGTTCAGGGTGCTGTACCAAAGCCGTTTCCGGGAATCTTCAAACAGGGTGGCCAGTACCTCATTTGTTTTGGAGACACGTTGTATGACCTCTTTCCCGCCGCTTTTCAGCAGGCGGAATATTCCGTCCCGGCTGCTGTTGAAATAGTATTGGCCCGGCACCGATGAACCGGTGAAGTATTTGTAATTCCAGCCCCCGGGGTTATGTATACCTCTGATGTCTGATAGATTACGGATGTAATAAATAGAATCGGATGTGGTGATGTAACAGCCCTCCCGGTCCTTGTATGCATTATAGTAATTGTAAATAGGGCTTTTGGCTCTTTCAGGCAACTGGATGCGTTGCCTGCCATCATTTGCCGAGATCAGGCGTCCGTTTTGCATCAGCGCGAAGAGCTTGTCTTGGTAATCCAACAGGAACACCACATTTTCATCTGCAGGGTGATCCTGGTTCAGCCTAGTTACAGGACTTTCCCGGAACAGGAATATATCCTCGTCTGTAATCACGAAGAACTCGGGATTCAGGCAGATCACCTGGTCTACCCGGCCTTTAAAGTGTATGGTCTGGCGGGAGCGCGTAAGGTACAGGCTATGTTTATAGACTTCAATCGGATAGCCGCGGTTGAAGTAAAACTGCCTGATGTCAGATGATTGAAAGTGACCTTTGTACTCGACCGAATCCAGCCCCCAATGAACGGTATAGCTGAGATCCGACCTGTTGGAGGTAGTCCAGCGGCTACGGTCTATGGGTTGCAACCTGGCCTGATCATAGGGGATATGGAGTGCAACAGGTGGTGCAATGCCTTTGTTATTATGCCCCAGTTGCACAATTGAGTCATGATCGAAGATGATGCTTTCGGAATGTATGCCGGAACGGCCGGGCGGAGACAAATCCAGGTCTGTCTTGTAGCCGCTACGGTCATGATTGGTGAAAAACAACTGCCCTTTATTTTCAAAAAAATAAGAGCCCAGGAAGATACCCAGTTTGCCCAGGCGCGGATCATTTTTCGGGGTGTAGATCTTGCCCTGCTCATAATAGCAGAGCTCATCACTGTTGCACATGATCCACAATCTTTTCCTGGAATCTTCGTACAGGTTGAGCACTTCCGCGTTCGGTAAACCCTCGTCGGTACCGAAATATTTCCATTTTTTACTATCCCAGCGATAGAGCCCGTTGCTGCCGGCAATCCAGTAATAGCCTTTTGTGTCCTTTAGTGCGAAGTTGACCCGTTGGTAAGGGAAGCCAAAGTCTTTGCAGACGGACCGGTACGAAAATGCCTGGGAAGAACTGCGCGCAGATGCTAAAAGCAGCATCCAGAAAACGATCAGCTGTTTCATGTAGTGGTATATATGGGTTATGGTCGGTGGCTGCTGGCCCCCTTTGACGCAAGAATAGAAGGGGACTTATGCTAAGTAACAAAATATTATTGACCCGTCCAATGGGTGCCTGGCAATTGTCATTTTCAATGCTTTACAGTGCTTGCGCTCCGTACCGTAAAAAAGGGTGTTTTTCCGGGAAGCGATCAGTGTATTTCATGGATATTATATTTTAAAAAAATGCTTGCTTTGTAGAAGATAAATAATAAACTTTACAATAGGTCTGCATGCGTGAAATAGGTTAGTCATCTAAATTTTGCAATATGATCAACACGATAATCGATTTTCATTGCCATCCGTCAATGAAACCTTATGGCAAAAGCTTCGCCAGTGACAGGAAAAACTCAGCCAATAAAAAGGACAAGAAAAGCATCTGGCACTACGATGCTCCCGGTTTGATGGAGCGGGGCCTGCAAATGGCGAGTTGTATCTGCAAGTTTACACAGACAGATTTTACAAGCCTCGCTTATGGCAATGTTCAGATTGTCTGTGCCGCACTGTATCCGGTGGAGCGGGGGTTCTTTAAGGGAAAACTGGGTACCGGTACCCTTCCTTCGGATGTGTTGAACGGCTTTGTGACAGGTCTGGGTAAAGCACGTATTGACTACATCCAGCAGGGAGGACATTACTTCGAAGACCTTGAAAACGAGTATGATTTTTACCGGCAATTGGAAGGGGTAAAAGTAAAAACGGACGCAGGGGTGTTTACATACCGGATGGTTTGCAGTTTTGCGGACATTGAAAATTATTATTCCGAGGACGTTCCTGCTGAAAATACCCTGTTCATCATACCGGCGATAGAAGGAATGCATTCCCTGCACAACGACATAGACCATATTGACGAGGTTGCTGTGCTGGCGAACCTGGACAAGGTGAAAGCCTGGAAATGCCCGCCTTTTATGGTGAGTATGGCACATCATTTTTACAACCACCTCTGCGGGCATGCCCAGAGCCTGACTGACCTGGTGGGTAAAGTCACCGACCAGAGCGAGGGCCTGCGCAGCGGCATTACCCCACTAGGATACCAGGTGATCCGGAAACTACTGGCGAAAAGTGAACATGAAAAACGTATCCTGATTGACATCAAACACATGAGTACAAGGGCGCGGCAGGAATATTTCCATTTGCTGAAAACGGACTATGGTCATGACCCCATACCGGTGATCGTCAGCCACGGGGCGGCAAATGGCATGCGCTCGGTGCTGGAGCCGGTACAAGATCGCAAAGAGACGGCCTTTAAACTGAATGCCAGCGAAATTAATTTTTATGATGAGGAGATCATCCTAGTCGCACAAACAGGCGGCTTGTTTTGCCTGCAACTTGATGAACGCAGGATAGCGAGCGAAGCAACACTGAAGAGTACCAAACATGCCATACCGATCAACAAGATCCGCCATTACCGTGCCGAATTGTTCTGGAACCAGGTACAGCATATCGCAGAGTTGCTGGATAGCCGGGGTTTATTTGCCTGGGACTGTATGGCGATCGGCAGCGATTTTGATGGCATTATCAACCCATTGAACGGTTACCTGACCGCGGAGACTTACCAGCAATTACTGGAATTTACAGAGCGGTATGCTTTTAATTACATGAGTGGAAGGGGGAAAGAAGTGCTACAGCCTTTTAATCGCATTGAGCCGTCTGAGATCGTAAACCGAATTTTCACCGATAACGGCGTCAGCTTTCTGCGGCGCTGGTTTCAATAAAAAACTAACCTCAAAAATTACGCAACATGAGTGTTCAAAAAATAAGGGTGCACGGGCAGCGTCAGGCAGATCTTTCAACGG
>DATJDO010000313.1:0-4302 GCA_035497375.1 Chitinophagaceae bacterium
CTTTCGCATCTGGTTTACGGATCAGTTCTTTTTCAGCATCATCAGGATCTGTTCCTTTGATCGCTTCTACGTCCAGTGGAGAAGGCAGGTAGCGGATCACGCAATCCAGCATTTTCTGAACGCCTTTGTTCTTGTAGGAAGAACCGCACAGCATCGGGATGATGCTCAGGTCCAGGGTAGCTTTACGTACCGCTTCGTGGATTTCGTCTTCTGAGATCGAGTTTGGATCTTCGAAGAATTTTTCCATCAGTTTGTCGTCATATTCTGCAACAGCCTCTACCAGTTCAGCACGGTATTGGTTGGCTTCTTCCAGCATATCGGCAGGTACTTCACCTTCGGTATAAGTCATACCTTGAGTAGCGTCGTCCCAAACAATGGATTTCATTGTGATCAGGTCTACCACACCTTTGAAGTTGTCTTCGGCACCGATTGGCAATTGCAGGGGAACTGCTTTTGCACCCAGCATGTCGCGCACTTGCTTTACTACCATCAGGAAGTCAGCACCGATACGGTCCATTTTGTTAACGAAACCAACGCGGGGTACGCGGTAACGGTTTGCCTGGCGCCATACCGTTTCAGATTGGGGCTCAACGCCGTCAACCGCAGAAAACAGGGCTACCAGACCATCCAGTACACGCATAGAACGCTCTACCTCGATGGTAAAGTCAACGTGACCCGGAGTATCGATGATGTTGAATTTGTACTTTTTTGAATCCGGAAGCGCTTTACCTTGTGCGGTAGGGAAGTTCCAGAAGCAGGTTGTTGCAGCAGAAGTAATCGTGATACCACGCTCTTGTTCCTGTGCCATCCAGTCCATTGTTGCGCCACCATCGTGCACTTCACCTATTTTATGGTTCACACCTGTGTAGTAAAGAATACGTTCTGTAGTGGTGGTTTTGCCCGCATCAATGTGTGCGGCAATACCAAAGTTGCGCTGTAAGCGTAAGTCTGCCATTGTATGTTTAATTTATAAATTTCGTGTTTAAAAAGGAGTGCAAATGTACAGGATTTAATCAAAAAAACATATGCGGCTGGCGTGCAGAAAATAATTTTTTAATGCACCGGGAAACAGGGATGTTCTATGTGTTTGTAATTTAATGTGACAAAGTGAAAATAAAAACAGCCGCAAATTACTTTTGCGGCTGTTTTTTGCCCGGGAAGGCCAGGCAATTACTAATTGCCGTATTTCATAATCTTTTCTTTGCTGAGCACACCGTTTGCATCCATTATCGTCAACAGGTAGGGGCCATGGGCCAGGCTGCTGATATCGATTTCGTTTGTGTTGTCGGCATGCATTACTTCCCGTCCCTGCAGGTCTCTTACCGATACCGTTACGGGAGATTTGTAGTCTATGTATACTTTTTTATTCGATGGGTTGGGGTAAACATACAGCGCACTTCCTGTTGAAGAGGTACCTGCAATACCCAGTTTTTCCATATTGATATCTGCCGACATAGAGTGGCAACCGAATTCGTTGCCTACTTCTACCGCATAAATGCCCTCAAAAATAACATTGCAGGAACGGCCTGTTTCACCGGCCAGGGGCTTGCCGTTGCGGTACCATTGGTAAGATTTGAAGGGCGTGGTGGTGAGCCTGCTGCCCGACCTGGTGATCAGGGGTTCTGCCGGGTGCGGGTACACTGTTGCTATAGATGCGTTGGACATCGTGGTGCAATGGGCGCTGTCCGTAATCTCCAGGGTATAAGAACCGGAGGCACCGGCAAGATAAGTGGTGCCTGTTTCACCCGCTTCAGCAATACCGTTTTTGTACCACTGATAAGTCACAAAGTACTTGTCCATATCAGCGTATAGCATCAGGCTGTTGCCTTCACAGAAAGCAATGTCCCGGGGATCGATATTCGGTTTGGACGCTTTGGTATATTCGGCTCTGAAGGTGTCGGAATACTGGATACAGCCTTCCGCATCGGTGACTTTTACAGTATAGATGCCCGCTGTATTCACCGGAAGGCTTCTGCTGCTCGCCCCTGATATGCTTGCGCCCTCAAAGTACCACTGATAAGTATAGCCTGTACCAAAATTGGCCTGCAGGGTGTAATCGTTGTCCATAGGACAGATGGCGGTCGATGTGCCGGTACCGGTAATATTGGCCGGGGGCAGGGCGATCAGTTCTACCTGTGTGGTATTGCTGGTGTCTTTGCAGGACCCTGCGGTGACGACCAATTGATAGAAACCGGCATTTCCGGTAGTCAGTGAAGCCGCAGTTTCTCCGCTCAGGGGGCCAGAGCCGTCGATCCATTGGTAAGAGAGGCCAAAGCCTGTGGTAACGCTGTTCAGTATGGTTGTCAGACCATCGCATACACGTACCTTAACAGTGGGATTGATGGAAACGGTCGGGGCAGGAGTCGAAATCACTTCCGTAGCGTCGGAAGTATCTTTACAGCCATTTGCGGGGTTCGTGACCTCTAATGTGAAATTTCCTGCGGTGCTGGTTGTATAGGTAGTTCCGGTGGCTCCGCTGATCGGTCCTGTGCCGTTGATCCACTGATAGTCTCCGGTACCACTGCCGTTTAATATTGTCGCTTCGCCGTCGCAGATAGTCACCGTAGGGGTGGGGTCAATGGCGGCATCGGGAGCGGGCTTCACGGTGATGTCCAGGCTGTCGTCACTGCTGAGGCCTGCCGGGCAGGATGCTGTGCTGACGTGTACGGTGTAGCGTCCGCTGGCGGTGGGTTCATACTCGTTTGCGGTTGCCCCGGCAATACTTCCGGACGATACTTCAATCCATTGGTACGTATAGCCTGTTTCCGCAGCTGTAGTCAGGAGCATATCCTGGTTGCTGCAAAAAGTCAGAGGTCCGGAGGCACTGATAGCAGGAGCACTCAGTACTTCTACGGTGCGGGTAGCGGAGGTTGAGCTTAAGCCCGAATTGGTACAAGTGGTGACCAGCTGGTAGTCCCTGTCCGCGGTAATATTTGTTTTTAAAGTGTCTGAAGTTTCGCCGGCAATATCCGTAAAAGTGCCGGAACCTGCTGGGCGCGATTTCCATTGGTAGGTATTGCCCAGGGAGCGGGCAGTGACATTTTCCGTCAGGGCAAACTCAGCGCCCGGGCAAACTTTGCTGCCGGGGCCATTGGGTTTCAGGGCAGTGGGTGTTCCCGCACATTGGGGTAAGGGCGAAAACTCGTAAATCTGGTCGGTGGCCGGCTTGGTCACAATGTCGTGGGTGAAGACTGTTGACGAAGCGGTAGGGGAAGAAGAGGAATTGTTTAAAGAAAGAATATCGGTGACAGCGCCACCGCTGATACCGATGTAGCCTCCCGGAGTGCCGTCCCAGATCGGTTCTGCCGCTTCACTTTTGTAGATATACTGGATAACATTCGATTTCTCAAAAAGCCTTACCTGGAAGGAGATAACAGGATCGGGAGAGCTGTAGTCCCAGCCCCATTCTTTGAATTCAATAGTAAAAACCCTGTTGGGTGCAGTACCGGTGGTGACGTATGACGCTACACCGGTTTCGCCGGTAAGGTCTTCCCAGAGCGGCATGATGCCTTTTTTGATCTTGGTCAGGTAGGAATCCGACACCGGTGGCCATGCATAGTCTGTAGCAGATAGCAGGGCCTCAAAGGAGAGGAAGCCATTGGTGCCGGCATAGATCTTGGTATAGTCTGTGCCGCAGTAGCGGAAGGTGAATCCCAGGCTGACTTCAACCATACGGTCGTCATTATCCAGGTCGGGCAGGGTGGTGCCCCCGCTTAGATAGCTGTAGGTGCCTGTTTTTGCATAAAAATAATAATCTGCTGCTTTGGTGGCCTGGCTAAAGCAAGGCGACGCCGTGAGCGATAAGGCCGATAGCAGGAGTAAAATTTTACTTTTCATACGGTAACGTTTAGGGGAGTTATAAACAGCGAATTACTTATTTGTTAAGAAATTACTAACCAAATATAGTAAATTAACCTATTGAAAATCCTTAAACGTTATCTTAAATAAAAAGATATTTTTTCTGTATGTGAACGTGATGCCGGAATCTAATATTGTTCCGATTCGTTGGGGAACTGGCGCCCTTTTACATCTTGTATATAGTGTTGGGTTGCTTTAGTGATTTCCTCGAAGAGGTTGTGGTAGCGGCGCAAAAATTTGGGAGAAAAGTCTTTGGTAATGCCCAGCATGTCGTGCATCACCAGTACCTGCCCATCTACATGCATACCGGCTCCGATGCCGATCACAGGTATTTTGAGTTCTTCCGCTACACGTTTACCCAGGCTGGCGGGGATTTTTTCCAGCACAATCGAAAAGCAGCCGGCAGCCTGTAAGGCTATAGCATTTTCTACGAGGGCCTCCGCT
>DATJDO010000314.1:0-4625 GCA_035497375.1 Chitinophagaceae bacterium
ATACCGTCTGCTACACCAAACTGAAAGCGCTTGCCCTTCACGGCAAGCGCTTTCAGTTTATTCCCGGCCGGGGCACTACCTTCGGACGACCAGTGTATTGCTGCATTTCAAACCGTTGTTCCACACATTGGTATACCGGCCACTAAATTGTTTAGTCGTGTAATCATACGTGAGACTGGCATCGAACTTCATGGTTTCAGTCCCATCATTGTAGTAGGATTTTATCGTCAGGGTATCCCGTAGGAAGGTATAGGTATTGCTGAAATCTCCGCCATTCAGATTGCTTTCTACGGGGTCGGTATCAAAGTAAAGTTTCCCATCGTCGCCGAAATGAAAGGTGGGTGTGATATGCGCTTCGTCTTCCAGCATAGTCTCATCGCAGGGACTGCCTTCGGTTTCCAGTTCCAGGTCAAGGGTCCAGATACCGGTCCAGTCAATGTTTTTGATAATTGTAATCACCGTATCAAAAGATACACGGGTGTACGTAATCACATCATTGTTGTCTTTTTGCCTGATCTTGAGTGTCGTAGAGTCAAGTGTGATGAGCTCGGACAGGCGCTCTGTTCCGTCTGTTGTGACAGACAGCGTATTCTGAGCGCTGTTGTAGGTGTATGGGCCTGTCTTGGTTTGAGGGTCTGATGGATTGCACTTTGTCGGCCCTTCATCATTGATTACCGTATTCGAGCGGGTAAATATCACCCTATCATCTTTGACACAATTGGGAATCTGCCCGTTGAGGAAGGCATCTTCATTATTGTGCGTATAGGCTGTCATTTTCCATTGGCCATACAGCAGGCCGCTTGGTTTCACTACCGCTTTGGTTTCTTCAGGGTCTTTTTTGCAGGCAGAAAAGCACACCGACAGGCACAGCATAGTGAGGAAAGTAAATCGGAACATACGATTGCTTTTTTAGGTTAAGAAGGTGGTGAAGGCTACCGGTTGATCCTTACTGCGTTGCAGGTGCCGGCCTGTACGTTGAAAGTGCCGTTGTACACTACTGCGCCTGCTTTGTAGGGATACGTTTCATAGGTATAGCTGCCCGGCTTCAGGAAAAAGAAACTTTCCGATTCTCCGCAATTGTAAGTGCCGGGCTGGTGATAGGTAATGCGGCCCCCATAAGCTACAAACTCCTTCGTCGCCGCATCGCGTATATGCAGGTACAAGGTGTCCCCGTTTAAGGCTTGGTCTGTAAAGATGGAAACAGAGCCTGTGCCTGCCGGGTAGGGGTTTTTGTCGGGAACGGTAAACCTGCCGGTCAGATCTTCAATGTCTCCCTCGGCGGTAAAGGGCAGCGGTACGTCTGACAGATCGGCAAAGGCCGAACCCTCGATCTTGAATTTTGTCTTACTGAGCTTGGTTATTTTTCCAAAGTTGATGGAGTACAGGTCGCTGCTTCCCAGGCGGATCACACCATTTCTGCCATTCAGTTTGCGTCCGTTGGGGTCGGCACAAAGCCCGAAATTGCCGTTTGTTTCCTGGGGAAATGTGCCAATAGATAAGGCGGCATCTTTGGCGTCATCTGTAATACTCATAAACCATTGGAATCCCAGGGATGCATCGTCCGGAATCACACTGCAGGTGCCGGCATAGGTAATGCCTTTGAAGGTAAAACTGCCTTTTCCGGAAGTAGTAGTGACGGGAGGCTTGGTGCTGTTATTATTGTTTGCTTCCTTTTTGCTGCATGCAGACAAAGTCATCATGCCGACCAGCAGCGTGATGGTCAGGGAAGACCAGAATGTCTTTACAGTACTAGGAATCATAAAGTCAGGTTTTATAACCCAAAAGTAGCGTGAGGTCCGGCAATAAAATATACCTACAAATCGGTATTTATTTATATCCAGCCTTCGTGTACCACTTTGCCGACAAGGTCAAGAGCACTTTTTACACCCGCTTTGGCCAGCATGTTTTTACGGTGGGTGTTCACGGTATGCAGGCTGATGTATAGCTCTGCTGCAATTTCTTTGCTGCTCTTACCTTCTACAATACACTTCAGAATCATTCTTTCCCTTTTGGTGAAAAGGTCAAATGACTTTACAAAATGCTCTTCTTTAATATTGTAAAACGAAGGCTCCCCTTCCAGCCCTATGATCGATAAGCAGGGAGTGCCGGCTTCCTTGATATGTGATATGTCTGTATGGACACATAAGGTTCTGTAAAAATTTTCCTGGTCATAGTCGATCTGTACGGCCTGGTGCAGGAGCCGGACATACCGGTTGTTGCTGTCTTTTATCCTGAAATCGTATTGAACTTTGTATTTGCTGATCTTATCGAAAGGCAGATCTAAAAAAAACTTTGTGATTTTGTGTTCGAAATTCAGAAAGTAAGGCCGGTCGTCGGGGTGTAATTTGTCCATAAGGAACAGGGCATTTACTTCCCCCGCTTCGTATCCCAATACCTGCTCTACTTCCGGGCTTACAAACTCTATTGTCCCTTCATAAATATTAAAGAACAGGTAATAGTAATTACCTGCCTGGAAAATGTTGAGCAGTTGCCTGTGGATCAGCAACTGTTGCTGTAAGGTTTCGATATCGGTTGAACCATTTTTGTCCACCACCGTGCCCCATATATTCCGGGCTGTAACATAAAAATCCTGCTTTTTGCTTTCAACCGTATCCACTTGTTTTTTATGCTGTTTCATCTGCCCTGTTTGTAGAACAAATATAATATTTATGTTCTGTAGCTATGGTGCATGCTGCATGTCATCCGGTGTCGACCGCTATATCTAAAAAGAAAGCCGTCCCTGGACAGAGGGACGGCTTTCTTTTTCAACTTTTAAATCCTTATGAAAGAGAGGATATACGAATGTAAGTCATACATTTTTTGGTTACGGACTTTTCATTCAAAAACGTGGAAATTTCCTTGTTTAGGACTGTTGGGTAGTTGAGGATAGCCCTTTAAGGGAAAGCAGCTGATCAATAAAAGTATCCCAACTGTATTTCTTTTTTTCGTCCCTCAGGTTTTGGTGCAGGTTCGGTATCGGATCTCCTGAAAAGAAACGAAGCAAAGCTGCTGCAATGGAAGCTGCAGTCGGTTCGGCAACAAAGCCCACTTTGCCGTCAGGCACATTTTCCGCGAGTCCGCCGACGTTGGTTACGATCATCGGTTTTTCAAAGTGGTAGGCAATCTGCGTGATCCCGCTTTGTGTTGCAGCTCGGTAGGGTTGTACGACAAGGTCTGCAGCCGCAAAGTAAATTGGCACCTCGTTATTGGGAATAAAGTCGGTAAAGAGTCTTACCGTTTGCTGTAACTGGTAGGTTTCGATAAGTCCTGTATACAGGCCCGCATCGCTGTAGTACTCGCCTGCTATAATCAGCTTGAGTTGCAAAGCCCGTACCCGTTCATCGGCCAGTGCTTCAAGCAGCAGATCCAGGCCTTTGTATTTCCGGATAAAGCCAAAGAAGAGCAAGTGTTTGTCCTGTGGGTTCAAGCCGAGTTTTTCCAATGCTTCGGCTTTGCCCGGTGCTGTACCAAAGTTGTCGTATAAAGGGTGTGGGGTGTACAAGGCCGGTTTGTTGCTGAGGCTGCGCAGGTCCTGCAATACTTCCCGGCTCATGGTCAGGAAGGCATCGATGGGTTTGAGGAAGTATTTGGTAAAAACAGTATCTCCGAAACGTTTTTCGTGGGGGATCACATTGTCGGCAATACTGATAATATAGCTGTACTTATTCTTTTTGACCCTGCGCAGTATTGTACCCAGGCTGGGACCCATAAAAGGGAGCCAATAGCGCACAATGAGCAGGTCTGCTTTTTCATCCCGGATTTTATTGCCCTGTACGATCCAGTTCAATGGGTTTACAGAATTGATCACACTTTTGATCTTCAGGCCTGCCGGAGCCGGTTCGTCTGTAAACTGTGAGGTGCCCGGAAAGAGCACAGAAGGGTATTGCAGAGAGAAAGAATAGATAATCACCTCATGCCCCTGTTCCTGCAATACTTCCGCCAGGCGGGCATTGAGTGTAGCAAGGCCGCCGCGCAGGGGATGGGCCGGTCCGATGATGATGATTTTCATGTTGTATTGATTTTTTGTTCCTACACGGCCATTCCGTGTTAGCCGGGCAGATCTTTTTGTGCCCGTTCATAATCTTCGGGGATACCGATGTCAATGAAGTAGGCTTCTGAGCGGTAGCCGTAAAATTGATGTTCTGACACGAATGCTTCAAGGTAATCTTTTTCGAAAGAATGGCGCTGTGGTAAACCTTTTTGCTCAAAAAAAGCTTTATTGATCAGGTAAATGCCGCCGTTGATCAGGCCGTCGGCCACGGGCTTTTTCTCTTCGAAAGAAAGGATGGTTCCGTCTGCTGCACAACATACTGCACCATAGCGGTCAAAATCCTGCAGGCTTTTCAGTGCCAGGCTGGTCCGGGCTTCTTTTTCCCTGTGAAACGAATCCATAGCCTTGAGGTCTGCCTGGAACAATGTATCGCCATTTACGACGAAAACGTCTGTTGTCCTTGCTTTTGCCATGGCCAGCTGTATGCCGCCGCCGGTGCCCAGGGGTTCGGTTTCTATTACTTTTTCGATCTCAAAATCCCAGTCAGCTTTATCCAGCCACTCTTCCACCATTTCATGTTTATACCCCAGCGATAAGAGTACCCTTGTACAGCCTTGTGTCAGCAGGTAATTGA
>DATJDO010000315.1:0-4298 GCA_035497375.1 Chitinophagaceae bacterium
TGAACAGGCAAAGATAGCAGACAGCGCCACCCGCGTTCCGTTCAGCATTTCCGGTACTAAGAATACCGTCATGAAATTTACCGGACCGGCTACGGGCGGCAATTCTATGATCACCGACAACGATACTACGGTGGCCATCAATACACCTGCTCCTTCAAAGAATTACCAGGTACAGATCACCGCGGCTACTCCGGCTAAATCCAATGCGCTGCGCGCCACGCTGGGCACTACACCATCGACAAGCATTGCCACTGCAGGCTCTATCTACGGTGAGTCCGGAACAGGCATCGGTGTGATTGGTGTCAGCGGATCGCAAAATGGTGTCTACGGATTGTCTACCGGTACCCTGGGCGGTACGGTAGGGGTAAACACGGGTACGGGTAACGGTATCTGGGGTGTGGCCACAGGAGCCGGCGTAGCGGGTTTCTTTGACGGTGGTACTACCGGACGCGGTATTGTGGTTTCCGGAGGCCCTTCCGGTTTCGGTACTTCCACACCTACCAGCCGCCTTACGGTCATACAACCTGCTACTCCTGTACCGGCCATTGATACTTTCGCTGCCATCTACGGGTATTCTTACACTGCACAGGGATGTCTGAAAGGCGGTGTGTTCGGTAGCTACAACACTTCCAACTATGGAACCGGTGTACAGGGTGTGGGCTACAATGGTGTCAACAATCAGGATGCGAATACAATTTTTGGTGTCGGCAACCAGGATCTTGGTGTATACGGTTCATCAAATACGGCGGGTGTAATGGGTGGATCTGTAGGTGGTATCGGTGTAGTAGGGTATAATAAAAATGCCTCTTTTGCAGCGACTACCGGTATCGGTAATACCTATGGCATCTATGGAAATTCACAAACTGTTGGTGGTGCGGCAGCGCCGACAGTACGCTATGGTGTATATGGTTTTGCATCGGGTGCTACAACAAACTATGCGGGTTACTTCTCTGGCAATGTACAGATCACAGGTTCTATAGCAAAAGGAAGCGGTACGTTCAAAATTGATCACCCGCTGGATCCTGAAAATAAATACCTGTACCACAGTTTCGTGGAAAGCCCTGACATGATGAACATCTACAACGGTAACATCGTTACAGACGGAAAAGGATACGCTACGGTTTCCTTACCTGCATACTTCGATGCGCTGAACAAAGACTTCCGTTACCAGCTGACCTGCATTGGAACTTTTGCACAGGCCATTGTGAAAAACGAAATCAGCAGCAATCAATTTGTGATCCAAACCAGTGAACCTAATGTAAAAGTAAGCTGGATGGTGACCGGTGTACGGCATGATAAATATGCAGATGCACATCGTGTCGTTCCTGAAGTAGAAAAAGAGCCTGAACTGAAAGGTTATTACCTGCATCCTGCAGAATGGAACCAGCCTGAATCAAAAGGTACAGACCATGTCACAAGACCAAAAGACCAGCTTTTGCAAAAGCAATAGCCTGAAGTCCTGTTTTTTTAAAAGTGAAATGCCTCAATGAATTCATTGAGGCATTTCTGTATCCGGAAAAAAAACAAGCACCCCCAAACCGGGGCACCTGTTATCTGGATTTTTATTCTGCTTTTACATAAATAGTTTGCGACTTGTCATCATCGCGAAAGCTTTCAAGGCCCTTCATTTCAAAAAGCCTGTTGAACCTGTTGCCCGCACAATCAAAAAAACTGCCTGCACGAACAATCCTGTATTTGCCTGGTTCCCAGGATTGCAGCGGCTGTAGCAATAAGGTATTGGTTTTGTTTTGCACTAAAGTGAAATCGACTTTTCGTTCTGATGCATCATAAATGGAAAATGCAGCAATCGCTGCCCCGTGGTCTGCGGCATTATTCAGTTGAATGGATACCGGGTCTTTTGTTCCCGACCTGAGCTTTGTGCTGACTGCATTTATTTTTAGTTTTTCACTCAATTCCTGCACAACAGTATAGGTGCGCTGAGCGTTTGTATTCAGCGATCTGCCATACACATCCTTAAGTGTACTGTCTACAACAAGTGTATACTTTTTGCCGATAGCGAATACGGGACCGATATAGCGTATTCCCGACTTTACCCTTCCCGGATGGATCATCAGTACGAGCAGGCGGCCACTGTCCAGCCAGAAACTGCGCTGACGCCAGGTGTTGGGGATCACCGTGCCCTGTTCATCGAGAATGGATATTTTTTTCCATGCCTGCTGGCTTTCCTGCATGGCTTGCGCAAACCGTACGTGAAAGAACAGGATGTTTTTCGGTATGCTGTCGGTCAGGGGATAAATATCGGCCACCGAAGCGGGGATTGCAGGGATCACCACCGGGTCGGCCAGTACGGAAAGTAAAGTGTCTGCAAAACCTTCCGCTTTCACCAGGAAACGTTCGCCTGCGGCCAGGGGGTACATCGGCGTATAGCAAATGGTATGCCCTGCGCGGCGGTAATGTCCGGCCACAGGGCTTTCTGCGGCTTTGTTGTCTGTAACAAAATACAGCCTGGGTTGTGTGCTGTCATTCAGGCCTGCTACCTGTAAACAAATATCAGGGAGCTTCATGCTCCCTGATATTTGTATGCTTTTCTGCTGCGCCCAAAGCGGGCTACCACAGAGTGTTTGGGTAATAATGCAACAATAAAAAAATCGCTTCATGAACAAATGCTTACTGTACTGAGAAAATTTGCTCTCCTGCTACGCCTTCCTCAGACCATGCTTTGAGCACATACTGGCCTTTGGCAAAACTGCTCACGTCAATAGTGGCTGCAGCGCTGTTTGCTTTGCTGGTATGTACCAGTCTTCCGTCCATGGAGAATACCTGCAGGGTAGTTTCGCCGGTATGGCTCAGGTTTACATTCAGTGTTTGCTGTGCAGGATTGGGGTATACACGTAAAGTGGTGGTCGGCTGAACTTTGTCTACGGACAGCGGAGTCGCTTTTGTAGCGGTCTGAAGCATTTTTAACGTACCTCCTGACTCCAGAACGACCAGGCGGAACTCATCCCAGTAGGCAATGGTTTGGTAGCCTGCGCCTGGGGTCATCTCTTTGAATATGTCTGCGGGGATACCTGCTTTAGGTATTCCTGAAAAATCGCGCAGTTCTACTGCATCACTATTGAATTGGCCGGCAGTTACCGGGCTGCCGTCCAGCAATGTTTCGCCCAGGCGGTACAGTTTGCTGTCGTGCAGGTC
This sequence comes from Chitinophagaceae bacterium, assembly GCA_035497375.1. Lineage (GTDB taxonomy): Bacteria > Bacteroidota > Bacteroidia > Chitinophagales > Chitinophagaceae > Rurimicrobium. The sequence goes on from DATJDO010000315.1 coordinate 3,154, forward strand.
AAAGAGCCAGTCTTTGCCATCATGGCGCTGGAAAACTACTTTTTGAGAAAAGCCGAATTGAACGTTGAAATCTTCTGTTACCTGTGTAGTGCCTGCTCCGCTCAGCCCGGTAATGTCAAGCGAAAAGCCGGGAGCACAGGTGGTCACGCCCATCAGGCGATGTTTTGATTTGACAAGGCCATAAGTCATGGTCTCTAATGGGGCCTTTGTGCTATATGCTCCACCCCAGTTGGATTTGAACATGGTCGTCGCTTTTTTTGTTACTGCTCCACCGTTGGTAAAGGGTGAAGGAATGGTGGCCACGCTGCCGTCCAGAGTAGAGTTTCCGGATGAGGCATACAGGTTGCCGTTTCCATAGGTCATATCATTGACGTCGAAGGTTCCACCCCAGGCCAGTTTGCTGTGGGTAATATTTTTCAGGTCGATCAGCGTAACATTTGCGCCATTGTTCCTTACCTTGAATACATAGCTTACACCTGCAGCCTGGGCCAGTACATACACGGATTTTGAAATCGGGTTTACTTCAATATCGATGACCGTAAGGGTTGCACCTCCGGCTACAGGCTTCAGTTTGCTGTTTACGAAATCGGGAATGGAGGTGATCGCATTAGGAACCTTTTCCTTCGCAATGGTATCTTCGATATCTACGGCATAAAGCGATGTTTTGTCCGCCAGCAGCAACGTAACATAGGTTCCGTTGGAGGCCAGGGCCATGGCCGCAATACGGTCATTTTTCAAGTCTCCTTTTACTGCCGACTTGAGCATGGGGTTGGCAGCTCTGCTCGTAAACGTGGCGCCAAGCATGAAACAAATGAATAGTGTTTTTTTCATCGTTTTGGATTTTGTTGTTTAAGGATTAAAAAAAGTGAAAAGTGGAAGCCTCCTTACCGAAGGCCATAGGTAAGACGGATGTTTTTACGGGAAGGTTGGCTGCAATATTTCAAAGGCACTTCATAAATGACCAACGTCTTTTGTCACCTATTTCGGGCATCATGCCTGTTTTTCGCAAGTCAGTAAAGCAAAGACCCCGTTCAATTAAACGGGGTCTTTTGCTTTTGGATTTTTATCGCATTTCGTTTTACCGTATGAGCGTCACATCGCCCTTGAAGGTCTCTGTGGTACCATCAGGATAGCCTACACGGATG
>DATJDO010000316.1:0-3379 GCA_035497375.1 Chitinophagaceae bacterium
GGCACCATCCGGCCCGTCCTGTCCTACCTCTGGACCGAGCACCGCGTCCCGAACGGCCCCCGCCGTGCCGCAGCGGGCATCCTATGCTTCCCCAACCCTGCGGCAGATATCCTCAACATTTACGGCAATGGATTCAGGGGCAATACCCTTACACTCTCCCTCATCGATATCTCCGGTAAGGTGGTCCTTCATCAAAACCATAGTTTTGCACAGGAGGAATTTACCCTCTCAGAAAATATCAGTGCTTTACCGGCGGGAACCTACCTGGTGCAGGTCAGCGACGGTACAGGAAAAACCTACACCCAAAAGCTGATCAAACAATAGGCAAACAGGCCCGGAGAGAGTGCGGAGAACAGAACAATGAAATAAAAATTGTTCAGAATAAAATAAATTCCTACATTTGCCCTCCGAAAATAAAAATTACAAAAAGTACCTAAGTAATGGCTAATCATAAAGCAACCAAAAAAGACGTAAGGCAGAGCGAAAAACGCCGCGATAGGAACCGTTATTACGGTAAAACTACCCGTAACGCTATTCGTAAACTCTTAGCACTCACAGACAAAACTGAGGCAAGTACAGAATTGCCAAAAGTAGTTTCTATGATCGATAAGCTGGCTAAACGCAACATCATTCATAAAAATAAGGCTTCGAACCTGAAATCAGGTATCGCAGTTGCGATAGGTAAACTGGCCTAGTCCTTTTCCCTCCTGATTTACTTTTTTCAGAAAGGTTGTTTGTTCGCTATCGGGCAAACGACCTTTTCGTTTTGGATTTAACAGCAGCGAAGGTTAATTTCCTGATACCTGTGGAGCAAACCCCCATATTCGCGGTAATTTTATAGCGTGATAACAGACAGTCAACATACGACACCGGTCTATGCAGTAATAGTTGCCGGCGGACAGGGAACAAGGATGGGCATGGCCCTACCCAAACAGTTCCTGCAGCTGGGCGGAAAACCTATCTTATACCATACGGTGGCTTCCTTTGCCAGGGCATTACCCCAGGCACATATCATACTGGTGCTGCCGGAGCAGGATGTCAGCAAGCTGCAAATGGTACTGGAACACTTCACCGACCGCATCGATATGACGGTAGTGACCGGGGGCAACACGCGCTTCGACAGTGTCAAAAACGGACTCCAACACATCCCCAAAGACTCAATCATACTGGTGCACGACGGCGTACGCCCCTTTGTCAGCGATGCACTCATCCACCGTTGCATCCATGCAGCGTTGGAACATGGAGCGGCTATCCCTTCCTTAGCTGTAGTGGACAGTGTGCGCATGCTGGGGCACGATGATCAATTCACCCCGGTAGACCGCAATAAACTGCGCATTGTGCAGACCCCGCAGGCTTTTCGGGGGGACATCCTGTTGCCTGCATTCGAGCAGGAGTACCACATCGACTTTACAGACGAGGCCACGGTAGTAGAAAGCCTGCAGCATAAAGTGTGGCTGGTGGAAGGCGAACGGAACAATATAAAAATCACCACACCTGAAGACCTGCACCTGGCCGAAAGTATCATTGCGCAGGGAAAGAATTTTTAGATAAGCGCCAACCCGTATCCCTTTAGTGCCTACTTTTGCTCATCCTGCCGATGAGACAGTTCACCGCGATAGTGCTCCTTTTTTGCCTCAGCTGCCAATGCGTGCTGAAGCTCTCTATTGTCGCATGGTTTGAGCTGAACCAGGAATATATCGCCGCCACTTTATGCGAAAACCGCGATAAGCCGGAATTGGTCTGCTGCGGTAAATGCGTACTGACCAAACAGCTCAAAAAAGCCGACGACACCGAACAAAAAGATAAGAAAAATACACAAAACAAGGCGGAACAACACACGATGGTAGTCTATGTACTGCCCTCCGATGCAGCACATCATTCCTCTTCATCCGCTTACGGGGAGCCAGCCGTGCAGAACCCCGTGGTGCCTGCCCACTTTACCGTAGCAGTGCTTTCCGCTATCTTCCATCCCCCGGGCTACAGTATCGCATAAACAAATCTTATTGCCTGTAAGAGTCAGTGCTTCCCTGCACTGCCGCAGGCTATTGCTTACTGTAATTCAATATTTATATGCGTTTACGTGATCGTGCGGCGCTGTTGCTCCTGGCAGCAGCGACTGCACTCAATGCCGCAGCCTGCGACGTCTGCGGCGGTGGCGGCAGCATACAAGGTCTTGGCCTGCTCCCGCAGTTTTCGGGGCATTTTGCCGGCCTGCAATGGCTGCACAGCGCTACCTCAAGCCGCCATCCCTCACTGTTTTCCGGTAAGCCCGACGAAGAGTCGGGCCAACAATACACCAGTGTACAGGCCTGGGGCCGCTACCAGCTGAACAAGCACATACAACTGGTAGGCATACTGCCCTATATCAGCAACCAGAACCGGGATCCCCTGCTGAGCACACAAAGCGGCATAGGTGACGCGGTGCTACTGGCCAATGTATCCATTCCCCTGGATGGTAAAGCCGGTACCCGGAACAAGCTGCTGCTCATCGGCGCTGGCGTAAAACTGCCTACGGGACACTACAAGAGTGCCGGTACAGAGGGCATTCCCAGCCTGCAAACAGGTACCGGTTCCTGGGACTTTACCGGCAACCTGAACTATACCCGCCGCCATGGGCGCTGGGGTTATAATGCCGACCTGTCTTACCTGTTCACCACAGCCAACCGTGAGCGGTATAAGTTCGGCAACCGCCTGAGTGCATCCGGCCTGGCCTTCTACCAGCTCAATGTACGCTCCCTCCGCATCCTGCCGCAAGCAGGTCTAAGGGCAGAATATTCCCTGCATGACTATGATGACTATGGGAAAAAATGGCTGAATGAACAGAGCGGGGGTACGGTGGCTTTTGCCTCCGCAGGTGTGCAGATCTACTTCAGGAAGATCGGCCTCAGAACCCTGGTATCGTTGCCCTTTTACCAACACCTGAGCGCTGGCTATGTGCATACCACGGCGCGTATGGAAGCAGGGATTTTTATTTTATTTTAAAAAACACATTTAAGAATGAAGAACTATTTAATTTTAGTATTGATTGCTCTTACCGTCACCTCCTACTCCTGCCAGAAAAAGGATATTGATGTTGCAGATAAGGATAAACGGAGCCTGCAGATCAGCAAACCAGTGGAAGCACAGGTATTCCGCCAGAACGATACGGTATGGATTGTTGCAAAGGCGTCTTATGTCAGCCAGTTGCACGGGTACGCCTTACAGCTGACGGACACTGCAAACAAAACAGTCTACCTGGACATCACGGAGCACGTACACGGTTTCTGTCTTTTCGTTGCCGTCGTGATCCATTTCTGCAGTGAGCTGCAACTGAAGGGTACTGCCTGCTTTTGCTGTGTTTACCCAAAACGTATCAATGTCAAAGGACGAACCGTGTACG
>DATJDO010000317.1:0-6972 GCA_035497375.1 Chitinophagaceae bacterium
TGCGGCTGTAGATACCGATACCACCCGCCGTGGCATAGCTGTGGTTGGTATCATCGTCCGAGTACATGCGCTTACCGATATTGATGATATGCGTATTGACCAGGGTTACATTCGAATTGGAACTATAGAGGCCGTATTGCATGTTATCGATGATGTTGCGGTTCCAGGGAAAATTGGGTTCTCCGACCCATGCTTCTCCATAGGCGCTACCCGGTACGAAAGTATTGCCGGTATTGAAAAATTGCAGACCCGCATAGGCCATCGTATCGTTTTTCAGGTAGGCTTTGGCATAATCCCTGTTGATCTTGTACGGGGCTTTGGTATTGCTTACGGTGGCTAGTTCTTCCCGCAGGCGCTCGTTGGGTGCCCAGGTGAAGGGATAGCCCGCCATCGTATCAAAATGCCTTGCCGTGAACAGGGAGGTTTCCACCTTGATCGGGTAGCTTCCTGAGCTGCCCAGGATATAGGCGCCGTTTACGAACAGGCCGGTCCGGTTGCGATTGAAGGTGGAGTTGGTGATATCGATGATATTGCCAGAAGGAGGCGTTCTTAAATTCAGCGCATTGATCGCCGTGTCGGCATCTTCGATCAGGCTTCCGTTCCTGACCTCAATCCGCGCGGAGTTGCTACCTACACTTTGCAGGCGGATACCGGCCCAAAGGCGGTTCGTATCGGGGCAGGTAAAGATATGCGTGGTATCCAGGATGAGCTTCGCGGTACTGATCACGTTGATGGCTACCTTGGGTTCCATCAGCAGGATGGCATTGTTGAAGGTGGTCGTGCCGCTGACCGTCAGGTCGCTGGCCGCATAATACAGGCCGGGCGACAATGTAGTGGGTACGGTACCGGACAGTGTAGTAAAGGAAGAGGTGCCCAGTACTTCGGAAGGGGCGCAACGACAGGGTGTTACCTCGATGGTGTCCGCCCCGGTATGGCCACAGCCGTCGTCTGCTTTCACGATATAAGTCTTCGGGGTCATAGGACTTACCGTCAGTTCTTTTCCCGTTCCCAGTACTGTGCCGGACAAGTCAGTCCAGGTGTAGAGCACACTGTTGCAACCATAACTGGCAATCTCGCTTGGATTGGCTACCAGGGTACGGGAGCAGCCACCGGGATAGGTGATCGCTATATCCAGGCCCAAACCTGCACTCATGTCCATTTCTTTCAGGCTCACACTATCAATGATCAAAGGCGGTTGGTTCTCTCCGGGTTCCACCAAGGGGCCGCCTCCATACCAGTCGTGCACATCCAGGTACAGGATATTGGCCGCAGATGTATCGCAATAGGTAAAGCTGATCTTTACCTTCTGCCACTCACCTTTGGTAAAGGCATGTTTGGCGGGAACCGTGCTGGTGGGTGACCAGGTCAGGTCAACATTCTCAATACTGCCCGCAAAGGTACTGCCCTGCATGTGGGCATCGTCGGTAAAGCCGAACCTGATCTCTTCTTTGGCCGGGTACACAGCACCGCCACCGGGCAAATAGGTGCGCCGTGCATAAAACTCCAGCGCATAGCGTTTGCACTGCTGCATATTTTCACCCAGGTACATCAACAGGCCTGGATTGCCCATGCCCCGGTATCGCCTTTCTGCAATAAAAGGAGGATTGGGCATATCGACGCTGGGCAAGGCCCAGGGTGCAGGGAAGGTGCAGGCGTGCTGGCCGAATATCGTTCTGGTCGTAGTCAGGCAACGAGCATTGTCCGATGAATTGTTGACAATCACCGTGCCGATCAGGAATTTTAAAACATCATAAGGCTGGCAATCTGCGAAGTGAAAGCCCAGCCTGCCGTTGTGGACGGAATTGGTGAAAATGCCATTGTTTACTCCTTCGGTGGTTGCATTGGCAATTGTTCTCACTTCCGAACCTTCTTCAAAACTACCGTTCAACACCAGGTTTTCTCCGGCGGGGATAGATACATTGCTGCCTCTGCGCACATCAATCGTATAAATAACAAATCCACCTTCTTCGGTACCATCGAATAAGTTAAATCCAAATTGTGCGCGGCCATAAAAATTGGCGCGGGGCGTATAAGTGATCTGGTTGCCTGCAGGATTTACCGACAGGGCATCGTGGTTGTTGCCGCCGATACCACAGCCGCGGAAATTGACCAATGATCCGGGAGAAATGGTAATAGGATCGCCGTCCGCGTCTTTGAGCGTAGTATCCGCTGTCAGATCAATGACAACACTGGTGCCTATATTATTGACTATAGTGTAATCTGCGGGCAATAATTCCGCCCCTTCCCGAAGGGTATAGACATGGTTGTAGGCATTGGAACCCATCTTAGTACTATACGGTATACTGTTGGCGATATCCGCAGCATGGGCAGTAGCATAGGTAGGGTTGTAACTATACCCCAGGGTAGAGGTAAACGTTTCCAGTTCCCCTTTCGTAAACTGCCTGCGCATCGGGTTATTGGAATAAGTCTGGAAGCGTGTAGTTACATACTCCTGTTGGTCACCCGGGGAAATCCTGTTGTGGGTATGGTAGGGGTAGCTCCGGTCTACGAAATGCCAGGTCGCCTCTGTCGTATTAGCCCTGTCCAGGGGATAGTTATAAGGTGGCTGATTGCCGTTGATCCAGAACAGTCGGTCGGAAACCCAACCTGCAGGGGTGAACGCAAAACCGCTGGACACAAAGGGAAACAAGTTGCCCAGGGCAAAAGGATTCGTGGAGGTGGCAGGGTCTGGTGTTGTATGCACCGCCCTGTCCAGGCTGGTAAAAGGACCATTAGGAAATCTGGTTGAGGTGGTTGTGTATATCCCGCCTGAGGTTTCTTCTACGAAACTGAACATACCCAATACATGGGCCAGCTGGTGCAGTTCGACTTCAGCAAGGTCCCTGCCGCAATGGCTGATAATGGAAAAGTCACTATTCACGGGATAATCTGTGCTCCCTGCTGTGAATACGCGAAAGTCGATGCCGATAAAACCATGAAAAGCGCCCGGAGCGGGATCAACACCAGTACGGATAAAGGAGTTTACAAATCCATCCACAGTGGGGTGCGGGCCTGGGGGAACCCTTAAAAACGGGAGCCCGGCGCTACCCGGAGCCGTACTGTAACTCCGGGAATCGTCTACCAATAAATTGATGCCACCCGGGGGAACCAGGCTGAAATCGATGACTGATTCAATGTATTGGATGACCTGGCATAAATTGGCGCGGCGTAAAGCTCCCAAACCGCCAGGCGCGTTGTAGCCTTCGGTAATGCCGAGCCGCATATCTTCATAATGGAGCGTAAAATGGCCGCATACCTCAGTGGCAGTTATAGGAAACCCCGGAACCAGAGGTGTCAGGGAAAAGCGACTACCGGAGTCAAATGGAACCTTCATAGCATCCCGCAGGGCTTTGGTAACCCCACAGGCGGGCAGCAGAGAGTCTGCTGTGGACGTAGGACCCTGCGCCCCTGCCTGCACAGACCAGCATAAGGCCAGGGCAGTTAGTAATTGTCGAAACATAAGATGATTTTTTGATGATGGGTGAAAGAATGAATAGTGACTAAGGAACAATGAGTAATAAATAATGAATAGCGGGTAACAGTAATGTTTTTGTATTGTGGTTGGTTCACTCTTGATTTAATTTCATCCAAAAGGTTGAAAATAAGCCTGTACTATATAGGGACAAATGTAGGCCCTAAACATATATCGAAAAAGGGGAATTTCCACGATTTATGGCCTTTATTCTAGTTAATAGTTTTAATATAATAAATAGTTGTTTGACGTTTTGTACTTTATCTTCTTCTGATACCGGACACTGAGGCAGGTAATGATCTGCGCAAAAACTGCCACTCCTTCAATTTCTTAATCTACATTATTGGAAACGGCCTCTCCGCCATCGCATCTTTGCATTGTAAAAAGAAACGACATGGACAGAAAAAATTTTCTACGCAAAGGTTTACTCGGTACCGGCATGTTCGTCGCCTCCTCGGCATTGGGCAAAGTACTGGCCAATGAGATCGACGAGCTGAAAGCGCTGGACCCTATGCCTGGCCAAACCGGTTTTAATCATTTACCCAACACAAATTCAAAGATTATGGACAACACAGTATTGCACAAAGCCGCTACACGCGGCCATGCCAACCACGGCTGGCTGGACAGCCACCACACTTTTAGCTTCGCCAACTATTACAACCCCGAACGCATGCACTTCGGCGTGCTGCGGGTACTCAACGACGATGAGGTTGCCGCCGGCAAAGGCTTCGGCAAACACCCGCACGACAATATGGAGATCATCAGCATCCCCCTGGAGGGCGACCTGGAGCACCAGGACAGTATGGGCAACGTAGCCACCATCCGCAAAGGGGATATACAGGTGATGAGTGCCGGAACCGGTATCCAACACAGCGAATACAACAAAAATCCTGATACGCTGGTCAAATTCCTGCAGATCTGGGTATTCCCCAACAAGAAAAATGTGCAGCCCCGCTACGATCAGCTGACACTGAATACAGGCGACCGCCACAACAAGCTGCAACAGGTATTGTCCCCCAATGCAGAAGATGAGGGCGTATGGGTCCACCAGGATGCCTGGTTCCATATGGGGCGTTTCGACCAGGGTGTCGGCGTTGACTACGACTTGAAAAAAGCAGGCAACGGTGTGTATGCTTTTGTACTCAGCGGCGACTTCGAGATTGCCGGTACAGAAGTGAACACCAGGGATGGCTTCGGTATCTGGGATGTTTCTAACGTTGCGTTAAAAGCTTTGACTCCCGGTGCAGAAATATTGCTGATAGAAGTACCAATGAGTATGAATGCTTAATTTTAAAAAAACACGAAACAAAAAATCATAACAAACTAAATCATACAATAATGGCAACAACAAACTGGTCCGTAGACCCCACACACTCAGAAGTAGGCTTTAAAGTAAAGCACATGATGTTTACCAACGTATCCGGTAAATTTGATAATTTCGAAGCAAAGGCAGTAACTGACGGCGAACAGTTCGACAATGCAGCGGTTTCCTTTTCGGCAGACGCAGCTTCTGTCAATACCGGAAATGCGGACCGAGACAAACACCTGGTCAGCGGCGACTTTTTCGATGCAGAGCAGTTTCCGAAGCTCGCGTTTCAATCCACTTCCTTTCAGAAAAAGGGAGCAGACAATTACGAAATGAAAGGCGACCTGACCCTGCACGGCGTTACAAAAAGCGTTACGCTTGATGTAGAATACGGCGGATTGGGCAAAGATCCCTGGGGCAACCTGAAAGCCGGTTTCACCATCAGCGGTAAATTCAGCCGCAAAGACTTCGGCCTGAACTGGAATGCAGCGCTGGAAGCAGGAGGTGTACTGGTCAGCGACGAAGTGCGCCTGAATGCCGATATACAAATGGTCAAACAATAAAAACAAAGCATGGGTAGAATACATATACTCGTTGTAGGCAGGAACAAAGAAATTGTTCCTGTGCTGCAGCGGCTTATAGAACAGAATGATAACTGGCAATGTACCGTGGCTTATGAAGATGAAGAAGCCATCCTGCACTTCCAGCAAATGCAGTACGACATCGTACTGTTCAGCAGCGGTGTTGAAGAAGACAGCGAAAGCAAGCTCCGGCACGTATTCCTGTTCCAGCAGCCCGAAGTGATTATTATACAGCACTACGGGGGGGGCAGCGGCTTGCTGCACGGAGAGATCCAGGAAGCGCTGGATCATAGGGAAGCAGCGGATAAAGCCCGTAAGAATTTCTTTGACGGGAGTCTGAACTGATCCCGTTTCAATACACAAGATACAGGTGCCCGGACAGTTACCGGAGCGCCTGTATCTTTTTCAGCGCTGCGTTGATATCAGATTTGTTGGGCGCATCAGGATATCTGCGCAAAAAATCCTTTGCCCTGCCGGCTTCCTTTTTTAGCCACCGTTTCAGCACTTGCCTTTCGTCCATTGTTCCGGCAGTTTGTACTGTACCGCAAACAACAGGAGCCGGCACATAAGATAAATGGTTGGGTAAACGGGTTCGGATTAACGGGCATACTGCAGGTTCAGCCAAACCTGGCCGGTACTGGTATCCAGCAGGCCTTTGTAATATTCCCCGTCTGCCTTTGTGTATTCTTTATAGAACAAGTGCACGGGCTTATGGCGGGACAGGGTATCGGTATTGAGCCGGAAAAAATCACTCATATTAAACGCTGCAGCTTCCGGTAAAGGGGCAAACTCCGAAAAGCTGATATAACGCGGCATGGGCACCTGCTCCTTTTTGATGGTATAATAGACACGCTTCAGTTTTTCTCTTTCGCGGTAATCACAATCGATATCATAAATATCGGGTATATCCGTATGAGTATGCAGCTCCATATTATCGATGAGAAAGGCTCCGCAGCCTCTTTGTTTTTGCATCAGCCAGCCCAGGCCATAGCAGCTGCCCATCAGGGTCAGGAATCCCAATACCAGTACAAGGATACTAAACAGGACAATTCTTACAACGTTATTTTGCAGATAGGACATAATAGGCTAACAAATATAAGCCTTTACATGTTATAAAAAATAGTTTTAAAATCCTGTTGCCCCTATCCCTTTTCCTTCATCGGGTGCCTTTCTTCCCAGGCGCCCTCCTGCTGGTGCTGGTTGTTGATCTTACCCGATATAAACCGGCGCAGCAACGGTGATCTTACATACAGGAATGTGGACAGGAAATGCGGTGTACAACCCAGCCGCGCCTTGGCCTCCAGTGCCGTGCGGCCGAGTATCAGCAAAGGCCTGCGCAAGGTAATAGCCTGCTCTATGCTGAAGTACAGGATATTAAAATACAGGTTGAGGGCAGTATTGCGCTCGTAATCGAAACCGATATAAAACATATCAAAAGCATCCTCGTGCAGCCAGGCTGAGGCAAAAGCCACCATATCCTCCCCTTCGTAGAAAGCCCATACCCTGAGCCGCGCACCGTAAAATTGCTTGAGGGCAGGCAGGAACTGCTCATTGAGTATACCCATACTGAATACCTGGTGCCTGCTCACCTGCAGATACAGCCGGTACAGGGC